>JBIOHA010000038.1:0-14137 GCA_044448625.1 Chitinophagales bacterium
TATTAAGATACAAGATATTTCTTCACCATATTCTATTTTTTAAGCGGCGATGCACAGATCGATGAGACTAAAAATAGGTGTATAGCTCCGAATTTCGGTCGGTAAGGACACCCACCGATAAGAGAATGTTTCGAACAGTTGTGGAGAGGACTTCGTCCAATAGGATCAAAACGAAGTTTTGTGAAACTTTGTGCTTTTAGAGCCTTCGTGGCAGTTTTAATTTGCTAATCTGCCGGTCTCCTAACTACCTTTACCCTGTGGACCATAAAGACCTTATCAACGAAATAAAATCGCGAAAATTCAAGCCCGTTTATTTACTGCATGGGGATGAATCTTATTATACCGATAAGATAGCGGAATACATGGAGGAGAATATCTTGTCGCCCGAACAAAAAGATTTTAATTGTTCTATTTTTTATGGCAAGGATGCAAACCCTCAGCAAATAATTGATGCATGCACCAGGTTTCCGATGTTTGCCGAACATAATCTTGTTATTCTTCGCGAAGCGCAAATGATGAAAACAAAAGGGAGCGAGATCGATAAACTGGAACCCTATCTTGAAAATCCGTCCAACTCAACTATCCTGGTTATTTGTTACAAGGATGGAAAATTTGATGCAAGGAAAAAGTTTTTCAAATTAATTAAGGAAAAAGGATTGGTATATGAATCGGAGTCGTTAAAAGAAAGCGAAGTGCCGATATTTATCGAAAATTATCTTAAAAGAAAAAAAGCAACTGCTGATGGAAAAGCAATCAGCGTTTTAATTGATTATCTCGGTACCGATCTTTCTAAGATCATTAACGAGTTGGAAAAACTATGCATCAACCTTAAAGAAGGAGAGCGCATCACTGTTGACCTCATTGAAAAAAACATCGGCATCAGCAAAGATTATAATGTTTTTGAATTACAAAGTGCACTCATTACAAAAAATGTCGCACAGGCATTTACTATCGTGAATTATATGAATGATAATTCAAAAGCAAACCCGTTTGTTTTAACGGTATCGAATATTCACAGTGCATTTACAAAACTCTATCATTACCTGCTTGGTGGTGATGTGAACGACTGGGACATGTATAAGATCTACCAGATCCATTCGAGCCAAAAAAACGAATACAGGGCTGCACGCAATTTATATACGGTTGACCGTGTGGAAGAAATATTTGAACTGGTGCTGGAATTCGACCTCAGGTCGAAAGGCGTGTATAATGTTGAAACATCACCCGAAGAGTTGCTGAAGGAATTAGTGTACAGGATATTGAATTAATTTTTTGAGAGCAACTCAAGCGCATTCTTTTTGTCCGCTTTCATTGCATCAATAAGTTCTTCAGCATTATTGAATTTTTTATCCTTTCTCAAAAATGCGGATATTTTTACGGTGATGGTTTCTCCATATATCACCTCATCAAAATCGAGAATATATACTTCGATCCTTTTTTCCGTTTTATTGAATGTAGGCCGTGAACCGATGCTGAGTAGTCCATTGTATTTTGCCGGCCTGTTCTTAATTTCAACTTCTGCAACATATACACCATCGCCGGGGATTAATTTATTTTCATCCTCCACATAAATATTTGCTGTCGGGAAACCGAGGGTGCGCCCGATCTGATCGCCTTTTACCACGTGGCCTGTTAATTCATAATGATAACCCAGCAATTCGTTTGCTTCGGCAATATTTCCTTCCAACAAAAATTTCCTGATCTTCGAAGAGCTGACAGCGATATTATCGATCACATAAGCGGGAATTTCCTCAACACGTATTGCATATTTATTTGCGATCTCTTTGAGCTGGTGAATATCGCCACTGCGGTCCTTACCGAATTTATGATCATAACCAAAAACAATAACTGCAGGGTTGAATTTTTTAATGAGGAAATTTTCAGCATAGTCCTCCGCTTCGATCTCGGAAAATTCACGCGAAAAAGGAACCACCACCACAAAATCAACATGACATTGTTCCAGAATTTTTATTTTTTCCTCCAGCGTAGTAAGATAATATACCGGCTGTTCCGGTGTCAGGATATGACGGGGATGCGGATGAAATGTAATAATGATACTTTTTCCCCTGATCTGGTTTGCAGCGTTTCTTATTTTACTTATTATTTCGCGGTGACCAGTATGCACACCGTCGAAAGTTCCGATAGTTATTACCGACTTATTAAATTCAGGCAAATGATTAACATCTCTTACAACTTGCATCGGGCAAAAATAACACCTTTGGATGTTTAAAATGTTGAATGTTTTGTAATACCATAGCGAACACAGTATGCCATAAATTAAATCGATTGCCTGAGTGATGAAATAAAATCTTCAGGACTCATTGCATCTTTCACGTCAAAATCACCAATTCGTGTTCTGCACAATGATGATAAATATCCGCCGCATCCTAATGCTGCGCCGAGATCGTTTGCTATTGCACGGATATATGTTCCTTTGCTGCAATTGATCTTGAAATACACAATGGGTAATTCTGTTTTTATGATATCAAAGGAATAAATGGTAAGGGTTCGCGGTTTTAAAATTAATTGCTCCCCTTTGCGTGCATAGGAATATGCCCTGCGCCCCTGCACTTTTACCGACGAATAAACAGGAGGTACTTGTTCTATTATGCCAGTAAATTGCTTTGTGGCGTTTATTATTTTTTCATCGGTCATATCATCAAGCGGAAAAGTTTCACTCACTTCTGTTTCGGCATCATAGCTGGGTGTATTTGCACCAAGTGTTATAGCACCTGTATATTCTTTACCAAGCATTTGTAATTCCTCCGCACGTTTGGTGAATTTACCCGTTACCAATACAAGCAATCCTGTAGCAAGAGGATCGAGCGTTCCGGCATGCCCGATCTTTATTTTTTTATTCTGACAATATTTTTGAAGCGGCCCCCGAATCTTAGCAACAACATCAAAAGATGTCCATCCCAACGGTTTATTGATGAGGATATATTGACCTTCATTAAATTCTGCGGGAGTAATCATTTATACAACCTTAAGATCGATATCCAATGCGAGTAAAATTAATATGATGGAGCCTACAATTATTCTATAATATCCAAAGACCTTAAATCCGGACCGCATTAAAAAATTTACAAATGATTTCATTGCAACAATGGCAATTATAAAGGCGATGATATTCCCGATTATGAGTGGAGCATATTGGTCGTGCTGAAATCCACCTTCTTCCGAATAAAAAGTATAGAGTTTGTATGCCGTTGCTGCCAGCATAGTGGGAACTGCAAGAAAAAATGAAAATTCGGCCGCAGTTTTTCGGGTGAGTTTTTGCGTAAGTCCCCCGATAATTGTAGCTGCCGATCTCGACACACCGGGAACTAAAGCCAGGCATTGAAAAATTCCGATGAGAAATGAATTTTTATAAGATATCTTATCAGTAGATTCAATATCGCCGGTTTTATCCTTACCAAAAATATTATCAATGAAGATCAAAACAATTCCACCAGCAATCAAAGCGATGGCAACTACGATCACATTTTCGAGCAGGGCATCAATGGTATCCCCCAGTAAAAAGCCAGCAATGGCAGCAGGAATAAAACCAACAAACAATTTAAAATAAAAATTTACCGACTGAAAAAACTTTTTCCAATATAAGAACACTACTGATAATATTGCACCAAATTGGATGGCAATGGTAAATGATTTGGTAAAAGGATCATCAGCAATTCCCATCAGCGATGAGGCAATGATCATATGACCGGTGGATGAAACCGGTAAAAATTCAGTTATTCCTTCAACAACAGCAAGAATAACTGCTTCAAAAATTGTCATGTAAAATTATTTTTTTGAGCGGTGAAATACTGCGTAGATCTCAATGGCAAAACCGATGAGCACAACAATGGGTGCAACGGTAATCCTGCGGGTGCTATACACTTCATCAGCAGGAAAAACATTTGGGTCGGTCCATTTACCACCGCTCATCAATATAAATCCGATCACGATCACAACTAATCCGGCAATGATCAGATAATAATTTTCTTTTCCCAATACCATTTTGAATCCTGTGGTTACAGGCTGTGCTGAAGTTTTAGGTGCTTCCTTTTTTATCGGTTGTTTCTTTTCCATTTTATGATTTAAAATTAATATAATTCATCCAGTTTCATCTGGATATATTTATGCACAGAATTTCTTGTGCTGAACCAGGTGATTAAAACACCCACACCGATCAGCATCAAAAATGTAAAAATAAATCCACGTTTAAGGCCGGGATTGCTGAAGTCCCAGTAATTAAAATTGTTGTGAATATATAATACCGCAATAAGTAATAACAGCATGGCTACAAATGCGCTTACCAATCCGTTTATTATACTGCGTCTTACATAAGGGGCAGTAATAAATGAACGTGTTGCTCCTACCAACTGCATACTTCTCACTAAAAAACGATTCGAATACATGCTTAACCTTATTGTTTTATCAATTATTGCTATGGAGATGATCAAAAATAAAATGGATAAACCCGCAATAATAAATCCTGCTATTTTCAGATCGTTGTCAACCGAACTGATCAGTTCTTCATTTGCACGGGTATGCGTGATCTCCGGATAAATCTGCAGTTTTTCGCGAAACATTACCATACTATCTACATTTACCGATCCGGCGTTCAAAGTAATATCGACAGAAGCAGGCAAAGGATTTACTTCACCGAGAATTTCCGTTGGGTCTTCGTTGAATTTGTTCTTAAAAATTTTCATCGCTTCATCCTTCGAAATATATTTTGTCGATTTTACCGAGGGCTCAGCTTCAATTTTTTTTAATAATTTATCTACATCGGCATTGGTGAGCCCTTCTTTTAAATAGGCAGATATAACCAGATCTTCTTTAATATTAGCTTCCTCGTATTTAAATGAAATAAAAAGGATGCACATCAATCCCAGCATTAATAAAGCCAGTGAGGTAATGAGAATTGAATTGATATAGTGCGTTTGTTTGCGCTGCAGCGATTTTCCTACCTGTTGCGACATTGGCTGCAAATTTAATGAGTAATGAGCAATGAGTAATGAGTAATGAGTAATGAGTGATGAGTGTTGAGTTTGATCCAGGTAAAGTTTAAATTCCTGATTCCCCGTCCGACTGGCGTCAGCCGGGTGGGCTCACTCCTCAAATGAGTAATGAGTAATGAGTAATGAGTTTGCTGCTGCCAACTGCAACTGAGACTCCGGTTGCAAATTGCTCTACATAGCGCCGGCGACCTCGCCGGTGAGTTCGAATGACAATCTCACTGCATCCTCCCGCAGATTACTCAGATGTTCGCAAATCACCCTGCTGTTTACTTCGACTGCTAACTGCGACTGCGACTGCCAACTGATTTCCTTAATTTTACCCAATGGATTATTCGATTGAACGGATCAAAGAAATTGAGGAAAAGTGGAAGAAAAGCTGGGAGGCTACCAGTTTATATAAGGTTGTAGAAGATACCGCCCGGCCAAAATATTATGTGCTGGATATGTTTCCCTACCCGAGTGGCAGTGGTTTGCATGTTGGTCACCCACTGGGATATGTGGCCAGCGATATCGTTTCCCGCTATAAAAGATTGAAGGGTTTTAATGTGCTGCACCCCATGGGTTTTGATGCCTTTGGTCTGCCTGCCGAACAATATGCTATCGAAACCGGGCAACATCCCGCCATCATCACTGAAAAAAATATTAATTATTACCGTGAGCAATTAAATAAAATGGGTTTCAGCTTCGACTGGAGCCGTGAAGTAAAAACCAGCGATCCCAAATTTTATAAATGGACGCAATGGATTTTCATGCAATTATTTAAATGCTGGTTCAACCCGTTTACCAATAAAGCAGAATATATTGAATCGCTCATCACCATTTTGGAAAAGGAGGGGAGTAAAAAATTATTCGATGCCGACAGATCTGAAAAAAATATTTCTGCTGATGATTGGAGAAATTATGCTGAAGAAGAAAAACAGCGTTTTCTCATGCAATTCAGGCTTGCCTATTTGGACCATGCAATGGTATGGTGGTGCGAAGCATTAGGAACTGTTCTGGCAAACGATGAAGTAAAAGAAGGGCTGAGTGAACGCGGTGGACATCCTGTAGAAAAAATAAGAATGCGTCAATGGTTTTTGCGCATCACCAATTATGCTGAACGATTATTGGAAGGACTCGAAAAAGTTGATTTCAGCGAAAGCATGAAAGAAATGCAGCGCAACTGGATTGGGAAAAGCGAAGGAGCGGTGGTGGAATTTCGAATTGCGCCTGCCCGGCCACGCCAGTCGGACGGGGATTGGGAATTGCGGAATGAGGGAGCCCAAAATACAATTGCAATTTTTACTACAAGACCCGATACTATTTATGGGGCAACTTTTATGGTGCTGGCACCGGAGCATGAAATGGTGGAAAAAATTACCACGCCTGAATTCAAAACGGAAGTTGAAAAATATATTCAATACGTAAAGAGCAGGAGCGAACGCGACAGGATTAGTGAAGTGAAAAAAGTTACGGGACAATTTACGGGTGCTTTTGCGATCAATCCTTTTACAGAAAAACAAATTCCGGTTTATATTGCTGAATATGTGCTTGCCGGATATGGCACCGGTGCAATTATGGCTGTTCCGGGCAACGACGATCGCGATTTTGCATTTGCTACAAAATTTGATCTCGACATTGTTGAGGTTATTGACCAAAGCGATCATCCCAATGCTACACGTGAAGATAAAATCGGCAAACTCATCAACAGCGAAATATTGAACGGACTTGAAGTGAAAGATGCTATTCAGAAAATTTTATCTGAAATTGAAACAAGAAAGATCGGCAAGCGAAAAATAAATTACCGTTTGCGCGATGCCGGTTATTCGCGTCAGCGCTATTGGGGTGAACCATTTCCCGTTTATTATAAAAATGAGATCCCTTATTTGATTGATGACCGTGAAATTCCTTTGTTGTTACCTGAAGTGGAAAGCTATAAACCCGAAGGTGCCGCTAAATCTCCCCTTGCATCATTGAAAGAATGGATGAATTATCAGTCGCCATTCGATGAAAATAAAAAAGGGATGAGAGAAACCGATACCATGCCGGGCTATGCGGGCTCAAGCTGGTATTTTTATCGCTATATGGATGTAAATAATGAAAATGAATTTGCATCGAGAGAGAAAATTAATTACTGGAAAAACGTAGACCTCTACATCGGCGGAACCGAACATGCAGTAGGGCATTTATTATATTCCAGGTTGTGGAATAAATTTTTATTTGATATTGGTTTAGTAGTAGAAGATGAGCCTTATAAGAAATTGGTGAACCAGGGGATGATACAGGGAATTTCGAGAATTGTATATCGGGTAAACGGCTCTAATTTATTTGTGAGCAGGTCGGAAAAAGATAAATATGACGTAACTGAGTTGAGAGTGGAACACCGTTTTGTTAATAATGAGGAATTGGATATTGAACGATTTAAAAAATCACGTGAAGATTTTAATAATGCCGAATTTATTCTGGAGGATGAAAAATATATCACCGGATCAGAGGTTGAAAAAATGTCGAAGCGCTACGGCAACGTCGTCAACCCCGATGAAGTAATAGAAGAATTCGGTGCCGATTGTTTCCGCATGTATGAAATGTTTTTGGGTCCGCTGGATGCAAGCAAACCCTGGGATACAAAAGGTATAACCGGTGTGCAGGGATTTTTGAGAAAACTATGGCGGTTGTTCATTGATGAGACAGGTAATTTAAAACTGACAGATGCAACCGCGTCAAATGATGAAATGAAAGTGCTTCACAAAACAATTAAGAAAGTGGGGGAGGATATTGAGAAATTGAGTTTCAATACGGCCGTGAGCGCATTTATGATCTGTGTAAACGAACTGAGTGCATTAAAGTGCGATAAAAAAGAGATACTCGAAAACTTATTGATCATACTTGCGCCATTTGCACCGTTTATAACCGAAGAATTATGGGAAAGTTGCGGTCATGCCGGCAGCATTCATAAAGCAGCATGGCCCCAAATAAACGATGCCTATCTAATTGAAAACACATTTAATTATCCGGTTTCGATCAATGGCAAAACAAGAGACACGATTGAATTATCATTGGATATGCCAACCGGTGAAATCGAAAAAACAGTAATGGCCCTGGAATCGGTAATTAAATGGACAGAAGGTAAAACACCGAAGAAAATAATAATAGTTAAAGGCAAGATAGTTAATGTTGTGATTTAAAATTGCGGAATTGCAGAATTGTGGAATTGAAATAATTAAACTTTGCGAACCTTTGTGCCTTTGTGGCCATGGCTGTTCCGCGAGTTTACGAGCCCAAAAATGTGAAATTTGTTGAACCGAATAAATAAAAGAAAAAATTAAACTTTGCGAACCTTCGTGCCTTTGTGCCTTTGTGGCCATTGGGTTCAGCGAGTTTACGAGCAATAAAAAACTAAAATGAAAAAAATATTAATCATCGTCCTAACTTCAATTTCCTCTTTTTCTGTTTACTCACAAACGGAATTGCAGG
The DNA here is from genome assembly GCA_044448625.1 of Chitinophagales bacterium. Lineage (GTDB taxonomy): Bacteria > Bacteroidota > Bacteroidia > Chitinophagales > BACL12 > UBA7236. Next base: position 8,463 of record JBIOHA010000038.1, read on the forward strand.
GACATATTAAATCGCAGGCAGAAATAATGGTGAATGCCTTCATGCACGAACAATATGACCTGCTGCTCGATTATACCTATCCGAAAATATTTGCCGTTACAGGTGGAAGAGAAGTAATGCGCAGTTTGATAGAAGAAATGATGACCGATCTAAAAACGCAGGGCATTACAGTTGATTCAGCAAAAGTTGGCGAAGCAGGACCAATTTATACCGCCGGCTCCGAATTGCATGCAATTATTAATCAGTACGTTTATATGAAAATACCGGATGGGAAAATGATCAGTGAAAGTTCGCTGCTGGCAATTTCGATGGACAAAGGGTCAAAATGGTATTATATCGATATTGCCCAGCTAACACCCGAATTAAAAAAAGAATTTTTTCCTGAATTTAATAATGACCTCGTCGTTCCCGAACCAAAACAACCGGTTATTATTTATGATAGTGAATGAATTCAGTACCAGGTATCAAGTATCAGGTATCAGGTAATTGAATCGGGAACCAGGAAACAAGAAAAAAGGCGAAAACTAAATAGTAAAGAGGAGTGTGATATTTAAAGTGAGAGAGGGGTCAAACTCATTACTCATTACTCATTATTCATTAATTCTGTGAACAATAACACCATAAAACTAATTGAATGCCCCCGCGATGCGATGCAGGGTATACATGATTTTATTCCTACCGAAAAAAAGGTGGCATATATCAATCAGTTATTGAAAGTGGGTTTTGACTCGATTGATTTCGGAAGCTTTGTTTCCCCCAAAGTAATGCCCCAGATGATTGATACGGCAGAAGTTTTGCAAAACCTCGATCTCAAAAACACAAAATCAAAATTGCTTGCAATCATCGGTAATGTTCGCGGTGCAGAAGATGCCTGCAAGTTTCCTGAAATTAATTATCTCGGATTTCCTTTTTCTATTTCTGAAACATTTCAACTGCGCAATGTAAATTCCACAATTACAGATTCCATTGAGCGTGTAAATGAAATTAAAAAGCTGTGCGACGATACCGGTAAACAATTGATCGTTTATATTTCGATGGGATTTGGAAATCCTTATGGCGATGCATGGAGTGCCGAAGTTGCCGAACGCTGGGTGGAGCAACTCGCATCAATGGGAATTAAAATAATTGCACTTGCCGATACAATCGGAATTGCAAATCCCGAATCAATTGCAACATTGTTCTCCCATCTGATCCCAAAATTCCCCGACGTTGAATTCGGTGCCCACTTGCACACAACCCCCGATACCTGGTTGGAAAAAATTGATGCCGCCTACAAAAATGGCTGCTATCGTTTTGACGGCGCCATAAAAGGTTTTGGTGGTTGCCCCATGGCCGCCGATGATCTCACCGGCAATATGGCAACAGAAAATATTATCCAGTATTTTAATCATGAAAAAGTGGAACTGGGAATTAATAGAAAAGAATTTCGTGAGAGCGTTAGGAAAGCGTTAATTACGTTTCCTTAATTTTATAATTGAGCAAAATTACGGCGCACATTAATTTCCAAATTTTGTTCAATTTTATTCCTCACTCCTCACTCCTCATTTCATTCCACCTCCAACACCTTATCCTTCGGATATTTCACCGAATATTTCAGTTGCAGTTTCTTTTCCTCTTTCGCCCCGATATTCAGATCCCAGGTAATTATTCCGGTATCTGCATCCACTTTTCCACCTGAATTTTCGATTTGTTCCACTTCCATATCATTTTCAGTTGCAATTGGAAACTGATCCTTTATGATGATATGAATGGATTGCTGTTTATTATTCCTGATGGCAATTTCGTAAGCAATGGTTTCTTTTTTATTTGTGCCGATGAACTGGCGCTGGGTGAATTCTTTTAATTTATTTCTTTGGATAATCACCCCTTTATCCCTGCCAAGAGAGATGCTCAGTGTATCTTTTGCGTTCGCAACGTCGAGAATTGTTTTGCCGAGATAAGCACCTTCAAAAAATAAATTCGCTTCACCCGATAATAAATTCAGGTCCTGCCATTCGGTGATCATTGCATTGAGAAATGCATCGCGGTCAATTTTTGGTGCTGCATAATATTCGTATATAGCTTTTACTTTCAGCGCCTGCACATCAATGGTATAAATTTTTCCGTCGTTTAAAATGGTATATGGTTCTACAATATCGTAGGTGAATGTGGTGTGCTTATATTCGAAATTTGTTTCGAGCGCAATTGTTTTAAGATCTATTTTTGAGTAATTGGAAATTGCAGCAGCATCACCACCAAAAAAACCTAGTGTATTTTTGTCTTTGATGACTACCGATTCAAGCGAAAGAGTACTTTCCTGTAACACTGCAGACAAATAGCCCGATGTGATAGCCAATTCCTGTTGATTATAACCAATATAACTGATAACAATATAATTGGAGCCAAATGGTAATTGCAAACTATAATTCCCGTCCATGTCGGTAATGGTACCCACGGTACTTCCTTTTACAATAATTGTTGCACCGGGTAATCCTTCGCCGTATTTGTCGGTTATCTTTCCACTTACCTGTGTTATTGTTGTATTGGTATAATTACTTTTCTTTCCTTTTTCGTATTGGGCATAACCATAATATAATCTCCAGGGATATAATAATGGCGCAACGCCACTTTCATTTGGATTTCCATTGCTCAATGTAACTTTCACATCCTTCCAGTCTTCACCGCTGCTCTGATAAACATTCGCTTTATAATATATTTCAACTGGAGAATTCACATCTTCCACACGCAGATCATAATTCGCAAACCATCCGGCATCTTTTACATAATAGCTGATATCAAATTTCCCTGATGTGCTCGCCTTTGAAGAAACCATTACATGAATTTCACTCGTAGGTGTTTCTTTTCTTGCATTCAGCGCAGTGAGTTGCTGGGCATTTTTTTGATACTGATCATTAAGTTCTTTAATTTTTTTATTGAGCTCAATTTGTTTTGTGTAGATCTCCGTAAGTCTTGCTCTTTGAAAGTCGGCGGCAGCTTTTAGATTTTCGGTGTTCACGCCAACATTGCTTCCGCCGATGCTTTGATTTTTTTCCATCAGCAATTGCTCCTGTTTGTAAACGTTTAAAATTGCATTTTGATAAGTGATCTGTTCGTTAAGCTCGTCCTGTTGTTTCTGTAGCTGGGCAATTTCATCCGACACCGTTTGTATCTTCAAATAATTCATCTGGTGATTTACCGATAAAATAGTAAACTGCCCTTCACCCTTTACCTGAATACTCTGCTTGTCGATATTCGGCGAAATATCCTTAAATATCAATTCTGTTTTTCCATTGTCAATGGTAGTGTTTGCCGACCGGTTGATCTGAGCACCATTGGTATATACGATTACCTTTTCAATTTTAGAATTTACGGTTTGTTTTGTTTGTGCAGAGCCGATGAAACATAATGTTGCAAGGCAAAGAGTGAGCATGAGTCGCATAGCTGATGTGGTTTTAATGGCCAAATTAACGGAAAATTAAACTTGAAATTGTGGATGAGCCTTATTTGAAGAAACAATGACACAAAAGGGCCCTCATTAGGTTGCATTTGTATTATAGATGAAATTTATTTCACCACCACCTTCTGCCATGACGTATTTTCACCATCATGTACACTCACCACATAAACACCTGCTGCAAAACCTGAGCAGTCAACCGTTTTTTGGATGGCATTATTTGCTGATTCTTTACTGCTGAATACAACGTTACCTTGTACATTAAAAATTTGTGTTGTTATTGTTGATGAAAATAAGATATTGTTGATCTCGATGGAAAAGTAATTGTCGGCCGGACTTGGATAAACATGTATATAAATGGTGGATGTTGCAGTACCGCCGATATAATTTTTGTAGGATTCATAATAATAATAGCTCTTTCTCCACGCAGTATAACTCCAGAACAGGTCACCATTTTCATAATAAATCATATTTCCATGCTCATCGTATTTATATGTTTTTTTATAGCCAATATTACTTGCATCAAAGGTGGTGTCGTCGTAATTCAATTCTAATATGAGATTATGCTGATCGTTATAAATAAAATCAGTTGTTTCAGTATTGGATTTTATTTTTACCAGCAGGCCATTTTCATAGGTATAGTTTTCAGTTTTATTTAAATACCAGGTGCTGTCGGGGTAAAAAATAAATTCATTCACTGTGGATGTTAACCCGCCTTCGTAATAATAAATATATTTCTCCGAATATGTCCACTCGTCGTAATAACTATTGTAATTCTCATATATTTTTTCCGAAACTTTATTTTGCTGGTAGGTATAATAGATATTGAACCGGGGGAACATAGTTCCGGTATAGTCCACTTCATAATAATTATATTCGATCAACTGGTTGAGATCATTGTAAAAAAAATCTTCAGTACTGAATATTTCTGGTTCATTCGATGCCCAATCATGCTTGTAAACCTTTTTTGATGTTTTCATGCCGGCATCATCATATGTATACTCAAATATTAAACTAACGCCAAGATCAACATTATATTCATAGTAATGGGTGGCTTTCACCAGCAAACCATTTTCATATATATAGGAAATTTTATAAGCGGTATCATAGGGCGATTGAGCAAATTCATAATAGGTATCCAGTTGCCCCGATGCATTATAGCTGAAAAAATATTGTGTATTAAATTCACAATCCCCCAACGGACAATAAAAATAGTTGTCTTTTATTGGTAAGTTTAACTCATACGATTTAAAGCTTTTCCACTGCAATTTCCAAGTTGCTTCATCCGGATAATAATAAAATATCCACGCACTGTCGCAGGCAAGTTCTGTTTCAACAATAGTATCCTCATCTATTCCAGATTCCTGAAAATTAACCGGTTTATATGGGATTATAGTATCGCTTTCACCGGTATAAAAATAATTGATTGAATCGCCGGGCTCCATTGAACCTATTGGGGGATTATAGTAATCATTACGTTCAGCGATCAAACGATATTCAGTAATAAAATTTTGTGCAGAGGATGAAGCGATCAAGGGCAACCAGGCAAGAAGTAATATGAACCTTTTGTTTTTCAATCCGGGGGTTTTAGTAAAGTTAAGGATTTTGATCAAAACCTGACAAGCAATTCATTTAATTAAAAGAAAAGCATATAATAATCCTCTCAGTAAAATATTTTCAAAAACCATTTGGAAATACGTAAAATCATTTCAAAATTTACATTCACTTCCAAACGCCAACCATGCATCTTGACGACCTTGATTATCAAATCCTCGAACAACTCATACACGACGGCCGAAAGTCGTTCACCGATATGGCCGATGAACTAAAAGTTTCTGTCGGCACCATTAGGAACCGCTTCAATGTATTTGCTGAAAACGATCTGATCACCATTGTTGGTCGTGTTAATCCCGAAAAGATCGGCTTTCATACCTATGCCCAGATTTTGATCAAAGTGCGACCCGTTGATAAAGTAACTTCCGTTGCCGACCAGATATCAAAATTGCCGGAAGTGAGTTTTCTGGCAATGACCACCGGCGCCTTCGATCTTGAAGTAAATGTGATGTGCCGCGATAATGACCACCTCGTTAATTTAATGACAAATCATATTACCAAAATGGATGGCATATTTGAAAGTGCAACAAATATTTATTTTAAAGTTTACAAATATGCACAGCCGGATCTTTATTTATTGAAAAGTCAGCAAGGCAAATAAGAAATGCGGAATTCGAAGTGAACAAAA
>JBIOHA010000039.1:0-14044 GCA_044448625.1 Chitinophagales bacterium
TAAATATATTGTGCCTTCTTCGTTGCCGACATATAATTCATAATCTCCCGAATTTGTTTTAAAAAGAAAAGGGTTTGAGTATCCTGTAAGCGATCCGAACCTGCGCACATCCACATTACCCCAAAAATCACTTTGCAAAGTAAAAACAGGAAGCGCTGCTGTGCCCGTATTTTCGTAATAATTCAAATTGCCATTTTTTTCGCCAACGATAAGGTCAGGTAAATCATCGCCATTTATATCAATTAATTGCGGCGCTGAATTTTGACCTGGATCAATTCCCTGGTAATTTGGTGTATCAAGCACAAATTGTGCAGGACCGTCAGGTGGTCCGATGTTTTTGAAATAATGCAGAAATCCTTCTGATTCACCAAGCAGGAGGTCTTCATCACCATCATCATCCATGTCGCCGAATGCAGGAACGAGTGAAATAAAATTAAATGCAGAAATTCCACCGAGGTCGCGGGTGATCAAATTAAATTCAGGAGCAGTTGTGCTACCGGTATTTTCATATAAAGCGAGCTTGCCTTCATAATTTCCGTTATTAAAATATCCATAGTTACCTATAATAAGATCCTGCAACCCATCATAATTAAAATCAAAAAATACCGGGTAAGCGCCATCGCCAAGGTCTATCATATCGCTCACAAATAATGAATCTGTCTGGTAATCGAAAACATAAGTATTGTCTGTTGATATATTTTTATAATACCAAACATTTTTAAAATTCTCACTTTGATTAATATTATTCGGTGATGCAAGCATATCCTTCTTGCCATCGTTGTTCACATCTATCAAAAATGCTGCAGGAAATATCTGAACATCGTATGGATTGTCGTATGCAGGAAATGTTGTATCCTGATCGGTGATATGCGAAAAATCTTTATCGCCCCCATTTACGAGTTTATTTAAATTTCCAAATGCAAGGTCTCCGAGCACAACATCCATGTCTTCATCATCATCTTCATCGAATATCATAAATGTTGAACCTGCATGCATGCCGTCATCCATTTTATTTACGCCTTTGCATTCATGATCGAGGTCAACTGAATATGTAATTCCGCTTTCATAAAAATTTCCCCAGCATGAATTAATATGTTCCAGTTTCCAGGTTCCGCAGGGCAGTCCATCTTCAATTTCGCGGTTTTCATAATAATCAACTATACCGCCGGCCATATTAAATGTGAGTACATCAATATCGCCATCAAAATTAATATCGGCAAAACCCGGAATATCGATATATCCCACAGGCAAATGGAAATCAAATCCTGCTTCAGTAAATTGTAGTCTATTTACATCTTCTGTAAATGAATAAAATCCGTCGAATGATCCCTTATATGTTTTTATTCCGGTTTCTAATAATGATGAATCGAATGAAGTTATAATATCTTTAAAGCCATCACAATTATAATCCATCAATATTGTCCAGTTTTTTAATGGGGGAAAAAGCTCCTGATATTGATGCCAGTAAAAATAATTCACCTCATCAGCACCTCCATCATTGATCAAAACGAGTGATTTGTTTCCTGTTCTGTCGAAAATGTAGATATCTTCCACACCATCATTATTAATATCTACAGATGAAAACTGTGGATTATTCAGCCCACCTGCGAAGGGAAATTGGAGCGTAATACCATCCTGGATAACAGGGACATTATAGTTGTAGATGTATTGCTGTGCCTCAATTGCAGCGGAAGCAATCAATAAAAAAAGTATATGGAGGAAAGCAATTTTTCTTTTCATCACCAGTTGTGGTAAAGATACTATCGAAACAATGAATAGCAATCCAACCCCGTTAAAATTACGTAAAAATGATAGTGAATTTGATGTTGGCATGAAATTGTATTTATAGACATCAGTTATTATAATTTTGAATTTAACAATGATAAAAAAAGCGAGCTATGAAAGCGAAAAATGTGCAACTCAACGTATGCGCAGAGGGCTCGCAAAATTTTGGGCCCGGACGCATATCTTCAATTCCTGATCCAGCGGAGCAGGGAAGACAAAGAGAAATAATTATTGTTCAAAAACCTGCACCTGCAGTTAGGCCTACATCAGTAAATAATTAAAACGGATATCCTATAGCGAGACTATATACTATTTTTTTCTCCGGTATTTCAAAACCGATAGATTCATAATAGAGTTTATATTCTTCGGCATAAGGACCATCTAATGCAGGATCATAAGCTGGATAAGCGGCATCCAGTCTTACTACAACATATGCAAAATCAAATCGCAATCCGAAACCCGGTCCCAGCGCAATTGAATTAATACTAAATTGCGAGTGGAGCCGGTAAGGATCTTCTTTTAATGTGAAAACATTTCCTGCATCACAAAACAATGCGCCTTTCATTGGGCCAAAAATATCGAAGCGGTATTCGAGGTTGAATTCAAGTTTCATATCAGCTACCTGGTCAACCCGAAGTCCGGAGGCGGTATCATAAAACACAAATGCGCCAGGGCCTAATTTTCTTACACTGAATGCTCGAAGGCTATAAGCACCACCTGTAAAAAATTGTTTTACATATGGAATTACCTCTGTATCAAAAATTTTTGAACTGTTGGAATTAAATGGATATGCAATTCCTCCCGCAGTTCTCGCTACAATTTTATTTGCTTTGTTCAAATTCCAATAAAACCGGTAATCGGCATCTAATTTCCCAAAATCTGAAAACGGGGCATTTAATTCCAACGTAGCCCTCAGATATGTATCGCGTTTATGAATTCCGGTTGGTTGCGTATTTCTGATAAATGTATATCCATAACCAACAATTACTACTTCTTCAAAACTTTGGCGGAGCAGGGGGTTCTGATTTAATTCTTCCTGAAACTCATCGGAAATTTCAGGAACCTTTACAATATTAATTGTGGGAATAGGTGCTTTAAGAATATGCTGTTTTTGCGCCTTCGACCTTTTTGATGTTTCAAAAATGGTTACCGCATATTCAAACGAAGTATTATACAAAGTAAAGTCGTGGATCTGTTTTATATAATTAAAATTCAGGTTGAGATCTGTTTTAGGGTAATATCTTTTTGGCACCTCAAAAGGAAATGGCCACATAAACCTCGGAATACTGGATCCAATACCTGCATTAAATTCTGAAGTATTGATAAAAGCAACGTCTCCCCCCAATTGGGTTTCTATACCACCTTTTAAATTAACCTTGAAAAGATCGAGGTTGCGAAAAAGATTTCTGTGGAGGTAATTAATGGTTACACTGTTTCCAAAAAGATAATCTGAAGTTGTACTTGCATTCAATTCATAACCTACTGTTCTCACAGGAATAGGATCCATTCTTATGAGGAGGTCGAGGTATTGGAGATAGGAAGTTGTATCCCAGTCTTCGAGTGCCTGAACTGAAACATATTTGAACATACCCACCGTTGAGAACGAAACCACGGTTTTCTGTATCAGCGAATCGGAATAATAAACTTTAGGATTGATAAATATATTATTGGCAATGGACTGCGGATTATAACTATTTTTTGAATTGATCAAATAATAATCAGATCGAAGTTTCTGATGTTCTATTCTTCTCAGCTTTCCTGTTTTACCAATAAAGAATTGTTTATAAGATGAACTGTCCTTCGCCACAAAGTACTTCAATAATTCGTCATCATTCATTTTATTATTTGTCCACTGCCTGATAATAATACTGTCTTGCTGTGAATACCTGATATTTTTATCCTTTTTAAATACTGATTTTCTTCGCACAGTTTTATTGTTCGTATTAAGATATTTTGCCAGTACTTTGGTTTTACTTTGATTTTTGATACTGGAGCTGTCAATATAATGGATTGCATAGTCGGGTACAACCCCTTCCTTATAATCCAATTCAGCATTCGGATAAACATAAATATTGCGAATTGAAAAAATATGATGTACCGTATCGTTCACCGGATTGCTGACTTTTACGAAAATATCAAGTGAATCTTGTCCTGATGTGCTGTCCACCTCAAAATAGATATACTCTTTCTGAAATTTATAATATCCCACATTCCTGAGATTATTGGTGATCCTTAAACGCTCTGCTTTTAATAAATCAACATCAAAGGGTTTACCTGGTGCAAGCTGGCTTTTAACGGGTATGAGATTTATTTTGTTTATTAATCCCTTATCGGTTATTTCGTAATAAATATTGCGCATTTTATACAGGGTATTCAAAGTAACCGTGTAATTTACCCGGCCTGTTTTTTTGTATTCATTGTAGTTGACATTGAAATCAGCAGCGCTATAAAAATATCCGCGGTTATATAAATAGTTTACAAACCTGTCTTCAGTTTCTTTTATCAATGCAGAATCAACCACCTGTGGTTTTTCACCCACTTTTGTAGTGAGCCATATTCTGAATTTACTGGTATCCACTGCAAGGGGTTTGATCTTTTTCAGCAATTTATCGTAGTCGAAGAAGAAAATGAATTTTGTATCGTGCACCTCTTGGTAAAGAATGTAATGGTCAATTGCAGTATCCCCCAGGGTGTATAAGGAAGATTTTATCGGGAAAAGGCCTAAGGTTTTTTCTTCGGGTTCGAGTTTGCTCAGGTCAATGAGTTCGCTCTTTAAATTTTTCGCATCTTTTTTATTGATGGTGGTATCAATAAAGCTAATGGAGCTTCCTTTGTACAAGTATTCGTTATTTTTGAGATATCTGGTGGGACTGCACCCGCTTATAACAGCGATCAAAATAACTGAAATAGCTAATAACCTGGTAACTGAATTTATATGGTGACGAAGGCCCGACTTAAACATCTTCAAAGCATGAAGCTAAAAAAGTATCGCCAAAATTATGCTGAATTTGTTATTGAAGGGGATAAATTAACCACAGAAGCTTTGTTGGAAAAGGCAGATATGTTGCTTTTAGCAGCAACAAAAAAATGGCTTGCTGACAATAAAATAAAATTGCCTAAGAATATACCAGTTGAAGAAGTGAGCGAAAAAGAGCTGGAGAAAATATCGTCGTTAAAAACTCCACCACCCGTAGTAGCATTAATGAAAGCGCCTGTCAACTCCATTCATGATATTCAATTGTCTGGTAGATGGACCCTGGTACTCGACGGAATCAACGACCCGGGGAATCTCGGCACAATAATCAGATCTGCTGATTGGTTTGGGTTTAAAACAATAGTTTGCGGAAAAGATTGTGTTGAGCTCTATAACCCGAAGGTTGTGCAATCGACTATGGGGTCAATTTTCCGCATCGGGGTGATATACGACGATATCGGATCATTCCTTAGAAAGGCGAGTCCCAAAAAATATGCAGCGGTCCTCAATGGAATTGAAATGACTAAAATTAAGCCCGGCAAAGAAGGAATATTGGTTATCGGCAGCGAATCACATGGTATAAGCAAAGAGATCATTGAACTATGCGATGAAAAGATCTCCATCCGCTCATTTGGCAAAGCTGAATCGCTAAATGCTGCAGTGGCTGCTTCGATTTTGATGAATTACATTGCAATCAGCATGCGGTAGGATTATTAACGACAGCCGTTTCAGGCAGAGATCGCAGAGGAGCAGAGATCGCAGAGGGATATAAATTACGCAGCCGTTCTTTCCCAGAACATACTCAGTTAAAGAATCCGTCCTTAATCCGCTGCATCCGCTGTATCAGCGTGCTTTGTATTTCATCAACCCTTTCATTATGCTTATTCCTTTTTATAAATATTCGGGTCTTCTCCTTTTTGTTTCGGAGTGTAGTCGGGTGGTTTATCCATAACATAGTCGAACACTTTTTCCTGGAACCGCCACAGTCCCCTTTTAAAATAAAATCCCACATAAGTGCCATCGGGAATATAGGTCATACCAATCCCCTCTGATATTGGATTTTCAGGGCGTAAATAACTAACGATGATCATTTTTTCATGGTCGTCGTAATTAACAACGGGTGATGCATCCTCTTTATATTCTACAATTATCCTTGTTTTTGGATCGGGATTATCTTTTAATAAAAATAATGGTCTGCCAAAATAGGGGGCACCCATTTTATCGAATGTGAGTACGTCAATTATTTTTTTGTTGCTCCACATATCATTGCCATCCCATCCAAACAATAAATAATAATTATCTTTTTTATATTTCTTTTTTACGATGTTATAATAAATACAACCATACCAACTATTGCTGCTTAAAATAGTATCCTCAGGGTTTTTCACAAACAGGCTCATGTCAATTAGCGGATGCATTTTTAATTCCGGAGAATTCATTTGAATTGTACCATAATAGCGATATGTCCTGTCTTTCATGGTCAATTGCCAGGTGATAATCCGAAATGAATTATCCTCGGGTTTAATTATTGAGACCGTATTCAGCGAGTCGAAAGTATAATTATATGAATTTTCTATTTTAAGCGCCTGCACTAATTTTTTTAGAAATTGAACACAGGCCACTTCGCGAATTTCCCAGCTGGCGCTTTGAACGGTTGAATCACCCAAAAACTGAAGAGTATCTTCATAGGCCTGCAATTTTTGGTAATTCTCAGGCGTGATACCCGAAATGTTTTGCGCTGACACAAAACAGGAAACAAATATTAAAGCAATTAAAATTATTTTATTCATTCGAATTTTGAACTGGTTGTTAAATGGTTATTCCATCAAAAAATAACCGCCATAAATTTCATGGATATAAATGATCTTTTATGCTTATTTATTGTGGAGAGATGTGAATAGTATCAGGTAGCTGGTATCAGGATAGGAGTATGGGGAGTCGCTGTCGCAGTTGGCAGTCTCAGTCTCAGTTGGCAGTAGGCAGTAGGCGGTGGGCAGTAGACAGTGGGTGGTTTCGCACCCTTAACATCCTTCACACCTTTCATAACTTTCATACAAAATCTCACAACCCAGAACCCACAACCCAGAACTCAGAACCCAGAAACCCAGCCTACACCCGCTCGATCACAATAGCACTTGCTCCTCCACCGCCGTTACAAATCCCGGCGCAACCATATTTTGCATTGTTGTTTTGAAGGGCGCTCAGCAGGGTGATGGTAATTCTCGCTCCAGAGCAACCTATTGGGTGACCAATTGAAACAGCACCGCCGTATATGTTGGTTTTATCGTGACTTATTCCAAGGTCTTTCATATTGGCCAGAGCCACGACAGCAAATGCTTCGTTGATCTCGAAATAATCGATGTCGCCGATCTTTAACCCTGCTCGCTCAATAGCCAGCGGCATTGCTATAGCCGGTGTTGTAGTAAACCATTCCGGCGACTGTTGGGCATCGGCAAATCCAATGATCTTTGCCAATGGTTTAATTCCAAGCTCCTCCGCTTTTTCTTTGCTCATAAGCACAACTGCCGCGGCGCCATCGTTGATATTACTCGCATTTGCTGCGGTTATCGTCCCTTCCTTTTCAAATGATGGGGCTAATGTGGCCACCTTTTCGAATTTCACTTTTGTATAATCTTCATCTTCACTCACCGTTATCGGATCGCCTTTTCTCTGAGGGATCACCACCGGAACAATTTCATTTTTAAATGCCCCTGTTTTCCATGCCTGGGCAGCACGTTTATAACTTTCTATTGCATAATTGTCCTGGTCCTCACGGCTAAAATTATATTCCCTGGCGCATGTCTCGCCACAACTTCCCATATGTTTATTGCCATATGGATCCCAAAGCCCGTCTTTGATAATTCCATCAACCACCTCCGTATTTCCCATTTTAGCACCCCAGCGCTCTTTTGTAAGATAATACGGTGTGTTGCTCATGCTTTCCATTCCTCCTGCAACAACGATATCAGCTGTTCCCAGCATGATCTGTTGAGCGCCAATCATGATCGCCTTCATCCCCGAAGCACAAACTTTATTGATTGTAGTAGATGGTGTTGAATCTGGTATTCCTGCTGCAAGCATTGCCTGGGTTGCAGGTGCCTGCCCGATGTTTGCCGAAAGGACATTTCCCATATACACTTCCTGAACTGCTGCCGAATTAATACCGGCTCTTTCTACTGCCGCTTTTATAACATGTGCACCGAGCTGCGGGGCTGTGAGTGTTGACAATCCTCCCCCAAAACTACCAACAGGTGTGCGGGCAACAGAAACGATGTATACTTCTCTCATAGAATGATTTGCTTTAATAAGTTGTGGCGGCAAAATTAAGTTTCAAAAGGGAAATATTAGCGGATCAGCAAATTAGTTAGTTGGATTGTACATTTAGGTTTCAATAAAAAATAACCCCATATCGATAGTTATCAGAGGTTTCCAAATCTTGCTCAATTTTGATCAATTTTGCTCAATTCAAAAATTGAAAAGTGGGTTATAACGAAAAAATAAAAATAATAATGGGCGACATCACCCAACAGGAAACCGACGCGATCGTTAATGCAGCTAATGAATCATTGTTGGGTGGAGGTGGTGTTGATGGTGCTATACATCGTGCAGCAGGACCTGAACTTCTTGAAGCATGTAAAAAATACAATGGCTGTCCAACAGGTGAAGCCAGAATTACGAAAGGATATAATCTCAAAGCAAGGTTTGTGATCCATACTGTTGGACCGAGATGGAAAGGTGGTAATAATGGTGAACCCGGCTTGTTAAGCGCATGCTACAATAATGCATTGAAACTTGCAATAGAAAATAGTGTGAAAACAATTTCATTTCCCTCAATTAGTACAGGTGCATTTGGTTACCCGATTGTGCAGGCATCGAAAATTGCGCTTAAAACAATTGATGCGTTTTTAAAAAAAGATACAACGATTCAAACAGTGTTTATTGTTTGTTTTTCTGATGAGGATGCAAAAATTTACAGGGATCAATCCATTGGGCCGGATCTGGGTGATTGAGCGGAACTGAAAAGATTATATAAAATTGTTCAAGATTATTTAAAATTGAACCTGTCTGCCGACAGGCAGGCAAAATTGGATATGCCGGTAAGTAGAAAATTCCAACGCTGTGTGAATTAAATCCTTTCTTCGTCGACCTGTTATTTTTAGTTGCAATGAAATCAAACCAATTATTTTATCATCACTTGTTTACCCCCAACCAGGTCACCATTTTCGCTCACCATCAAATAATAAATACCTGCGGGATATACATTTGTATTAACCGATAATTTATTTCCCTCAATATTATTTTTCTCCATGATTAATTCTCCCAGGCTATTGTAAATTATTAAATCACCATGCATAATTGATCTGTTTAAATCCACCGTTAAAAATTTATCAGCGGGATTCGGAGAAATATGAATTAGTTGTTCATCAGTTTCATCAATTGAAAAAGGAACAGCAGTTACTTCAATAGTTTTGCATTCCATATCGGTGCCGCCTTCATTTGTTGCCGATAAACAGGTAGTATAACTTCCACCTTCGGAAAATACGTGTACCGGATTTTGTTCAATAGAAGTTGTTTCATCGCCAAAATCCCAAAACCATGCTGTTGGATCGCCAGTGGATTCATCAACAAATGCGACCTCGAGATTTATTGGCAGATAAGTATAAATGGCATCAGGTGGTGGTATGGCATGAATAATTTCAACATCATCACAATATGTATTTGTTCCACCGATATTTGTTGCAGTCAAACAAACGGTATATGTTCCGTTATCAGCATAAATATGTGTCGGGTTTTGTTCAACTGATAAAGTGCCGTCACCAAAATCCCACGACCATTCAAAAGGTGATTCAGTGGAAAGATCAGTAAAAATTACTTCAGGATCTCCTGTAAATGAAAACGCCGCAACTGTTATAGGGTAACTTGATATCGTAATTGTTTTACAGGTATAACTCGTGCCACCGGGATTTCCTGCCGAAAGGCAAACATAAAAATCACCATTTGTTGTATAGAGATGTTCGGGGTTTTGAATATTGGAAATATCACCATCGCCAAAAAACCAATCCCAGGTTGTTGGAAAATTAGTGGTGAGATCTGTAAATATAACCAGCGGATCGCCGGTATAACTAAAATCTGCAGAAGGTGCGTAGTAAGTATTTACTGTATCGCAAAAAGTATCTGATCCGAAATCATTTGTTGTAGTAAGACAAACAATAAATATTCCTGGCTCAGCATAATTATGGAACGGATGCATATCTGTAGAAGTGGAACCATCGCCGAGATCCCAGAAATATGTTTCACCATCAACGCTTTCATTAAAAAAAGAAACATCAGCACTCACGCCTATAAATTCAATATAATATGAAAAATCCGCTACTGGCGGATCACCACCACCCGGAGTTGCGAAAATGATTTTTTGTGCGAAGATGAGGGAGGAAATAAGGAGTAGGTTTTTTTTCATGAAGGTAAATTTACTGAAATGCAGGAAGTAAAGCAAGAGGGGAGGTAGGCTCAATTGGCAGTGGGCAGTTGGCGGTAGGCGGTTGGCGGTAGGCAGTGTGAACGGAATTACTCGCCGCTTACTAAATGAATAATGAATAATGAATTTAATGCCCTTGCAGGATTTAATTTCTTCTTACTTCCAACTTCTTATTTCTAACTTCAAACTCCTTATTCCTTATTCCTCACTCCTCACTCAACATTCACCACTCACTATTGCCTGCTCAATTAAATTCCTTCCAAATGAATATGGAATTTCGGCGAGTGAATTAATTTTTTTTGTGATAATGATATTAGCTTTTTTGCCGATCGCGATAGAACCCAATTCTTTTTCGGCTTCCATAGCTGCAGCGCCGTTCAGGGTTACTGCATTAATTGCTTCATTTGGCGTTAACTGCATTTTAATGCATGCAAGTGCAATTACGAACGAAATATTTCCCGATGGTGATGAACCGGGATTAAAATCAGAAGCCAGAACAAGAGGAAGCCCGGCGTCAATTATTTTTCTACCCGGAGTATAAGGAATATTTATAAAAAATGAGCAGGAGGGAAGTGCTACCGGTAAAGTATTGCTTTTTTTTAATGCCTGTATTTCTTCATCACCCAAATATTCGAGATGGTCAACCGTGAGCGCATTATTTTTAATGCCAACCTGCACTCCTCCCGAATTTGAAAACTGGTTGACATGTATTTTCGGTTTGAGTTTATATTTTGCTGCGGCTTTCAAAATAATATCTGTTTCATCATTGGTAAAATAATTTTTTTCACAAAATACATCGCAATAATCAGCGAGTCCCTCGGCAGCAATTCGCGGCAGCATCTCTTCAATGATCAAACGGATATAACCACCGCGATTGTTAATATATTCTTTCGGCAAAGCATGTGCCCCTAAAAATGTCGCCTTTATAAAAACATTTGACTGTTCTTTTAATTTCCTGATCACACGCAGCATTTTTAATTCTGCATCAATGGTTAATCCATAACCGCTTTTAATTTCAATGGCACCAGTTCCGCTATTTTTTAATTCAGTTAATCTTTCCAGTGCACGGTCAAATAATTCACTTTCATCCATTTGCTGCAATTTTTTTGCAGAATTCAATATCCCGCCACCTGAAGCTGCTATTTCTTCATAGGTCATTCCTTTCAATCGCATTTCAAATTCTTCTTCCCGGTTTGCCGCATAAACCAAATGGGTATGGCTGTCGCACCAGGCCGGCAACACCATTTTCCCTGATGCATCAATTATCACATCTGCACTGTCAACACCTGTTCCCATAGCGCCAAAACCCGCGATCTTATTTTTATCGATCAGCAGCCATGCATCATTGATATGAGGAATTTCACTCATAGCCTTCCCCTTGATCACCGTTCTGCTTCCGGTATCGGTTTGCCATAAAGTTTTGATATTTTGAATGAGAATCGACGACATAAGTCAGTTGCAAATATCCATGAAATTTCAGGAATGTCTGAAATGCTATAAAACTGATAATTAAATCCGTGTTTCTTTCACATCCCTATCGGTGTAACCCCTTTATATCCGTGGCATCAGTGTGCTTTGTATTTCCCGATAATCCCAACAATCTTTTATTCTCATTATTTTCGCATCCATGTCAGGGAATTCTTTCGGTAAAATTTTTCGTATTACCACTTTTGGCGAATCGCATGGAATTGCATTAGGAGTTGTTATTGATGGTTGTCCGCCAGGGCTGGTACTCGACAACGATTTTATGCGCAATGAAATGCAGCGGCGTAAACCAGGACAGTCGAAAATAACTACGCAGCGGCAAGAAGAAGATGAATTTGAAATATTAAGCGGTGTTTATGAAGGAAAAACAACGGGCACGCCAATAGGAATTATTATTCGCAACGACGATCAGCGGTCAAAAGATTATTCGCATCTCGTGGATAATTATCGCCCCAGCCATGCTGATCTTACCTATGATCAAAAATATGGATTTCGTGATCATAGGGGAGGGGGAAGAAGCAGTGCGAGAGAAACTGCGGCAAGGGTTATTGCAGGTGCAATTGCAAAACAGATCTTAAATAAAGAAAACATTTATATTCAGGCCTATGTAAATTCAGTTGGTGAAATAAAACTGGATAAACATTATTCAGAATTAAATTTGGAGAACACCGAAAATAATATTGTCCGTTGCCCTGATGATGTTGTTGCAGAAAAAATGATCGCATTTATTTCTGAAATTAAAAAACAAGGTGATACGGTGGGCGGAACAATTTCATGCGTGATTAAAAACTGTCCTTCAGGACTTGGGGATCCCGTATTTGATAAATTACACGCTGACCTCGGAAAAGCAATGCTGAGCATAAATGCAGTAAAAGGATTTGAATATGGTTCCGGATTTAAAGGAACAGCAATGAAAGGAAGTGACCACAATGATATTTTTGATTTTGATGATGCAAATAAAAAGATCATCACCAAAACAAATTATTCAGGTGGCATCCAGGGAGGAATAAGCAATGGAATGGACATTTATTTTAATGTTGCATTTAAACCCGTTGCCACAATTTTACGCCCACAGGAAAGTGTAAATAAAGATGGAGAAAAAATTATGGTGGAAGGAAAGGGGCGACATGATCCTTGTGTGGTACCACGTGCTGTTCCAATTGTTGAAGCGATGGCTGCGCTTGTAATGGTAGATCATTTGTTGTTGCAGAGGGGTTATCAGGGTTGGCAAAGTTTAGAAGGTTGGTAAGATTGAGCAAGATTGAGCAAGATTGAGCAAAAATGTGGGGTTATTAAATTAACAAATTTTGTTCAATTTTGATCAATTCAAAAATCACATTCCATGCATTACTGGTTTATCACAGGAACGGGTTCGGGATTAGGAAAAGCAATAGCTGAAACAGTTTTGCAAAATACAAATGCATTTGTTTTCGGAATATCGCGGCATTCAACTATAGACCATGAGCGTTATTTACACAGCCATGCTGATCTTGCCAACACCGATGATGTGGTAAATTATAATTTCGATCAATGCGAAAATGCTGATTCAATTATATTGATCAATAATGCAGGAACGCTGGGGAAAATTGATCATGCTGACAACATCGAACCTGAAATAATTATTAAAACATACCAGCTTAATTGTATTTCTCCGCATATACTTATTTCGAAATTTATAAAACAATTCAAAGATCGCAATTGCAAAAAAGTGATCATTAATATAAGTTCCGGTGCTGCAAATTCTCCTTATGATGGGTGGAGTATGTATTGTGCAACAAAAGCAGCGTTGCAAATGATGACACTGTGCGTTGCGCGGGAACAGGAATTAACCGGTAATAAAATTAAACTGCTTTCACTTGCACCCGGCGTTATGGATACAAAAATGCAGGAAGAGATCAGGGCAACAGGTGAAGATGTTTTTTCAAAAAAAAATAAATTTGTTGATCTGAAAAAGAATCAACAACTTTATGATATACAGGAGGTGGCCAAAAAAATTAGCGACATTGTTGAGCATACCTCCATCAATAGCGAAACCATTCAAAGGATCGTGATATGATCTATTTTTTAATTTCGTTGCTTACATTTAACCCGCCCGATCAAACGGAAGCTGACCTCATCATTACAAATGCGAAAATTTATACCGTCGATTCTGCATTTACAATTGCTGAAGCAATGGCTGTTTATGGCGGAAGAATTCTCGCTGTCGGAACAAATAAATTTATTCAAGAAAATTATTGGTCGGTAAATGTAATTGACCTGGAAGGAAAATTTGTTTATCCGGGATTGATAGATCCACATTGTCATTTTTTAAATTACGGAATTGA
>JBIOHA010000040.1:0-13668 GCA_044448625.1 Chitinophagales bacterium
ATATTCCTCCGCAAAATTGATCTACCGCAGTCATAATATTGAAAGTGAAATATGGGAAAATATTGCTGCAAACACATCCAATCCGTTAAAGCGTTTGTTTCTGAAAATGCAATCGCGTAAATTAATTGCATACGAAAAACAAATCGTCAATTTTGCTGAAGCCATTGTGCCGATTTCTATTTCGGATGCCGGTTATTACAAAACGTTTTTTACTGAAAATAAAATCAAATATTCCCCAACAGGAATTGATATTAATACAATTGATCTCAAAGAGCAGGATCCTGCTGAAGTAAAGGATATCTATTTTCTTGGGGGATTAGACTGGTTGCCAAATATCGAAGGGCTTCACTGGTTCATTAAAAATGTTTTTCCTCAAATCAGAGCATTATATCCTGAAATTAAATTCCATATTGCGGGCCGCAACGCAGGGAATGATTTGAAACAAATGAATGAACCCGGTGTTGTTTTTCATGGCGAAGTGGATGATGCCCTACAATTTATTCTTGATAAATTGCTTTGTGTGGTGCCTTTATTATCGGGCAGCGGTATGAAACTGAAGATCATTGAAGCCATGGCTGCAGCAAAACCTGTTGTTACCAGCCCAAAGGGGGCGCAAGGGATGCCACCAGGTATTGATGAATTTATTGAGATTGTGCATACGCCATTGCATTGGATTGACGCCATAGGCAGAATAATTTTGGACAAAGAAGCGGCATTAAAAAAAGCAAACCGGTCAAAACAATTTGTATTGTCAACGCTCGACAATAATAAATTATCTGCGGCGCTAATTGAATTTTATGAATCGTTATAAACTATGTTATTTAATATCCCATGCCTGATTACTTTTACGCGATAATGCATTTAACAAACAAACGCAATTAAATTGAACGCCTGGCAGATCATATTCTGGATTTGTGTAGCAAGCATGGTGCATAGTTATTTACTTTATCCATGGTTGTTGAAGTTGGTAGCGAGAGGGAAAGAAAAAAAAGCATCATTATCAACTTCTAATGAAAATGTGCAGTCTTCGCTAAGCGTAAGTGTTATCATGTCGGTGTATAATGAAGAAAGAGTTATCGAAAATAAAATACGGTCGGTATTTAAAACAAAATTCCCCGCATCGAAACTCGAAATGGTTATCGGTTCCGATGGCTCCACCGATGCAACAGATGTTATCATTGAAAAATTGATCACCGAAGGGTATAATATCCACTTCAAAAAATTTGGCGGCCGCAACGGGAAATCAAATATTATTAATGCGCTTGTGCCACTTGCCAAAGGAGAAATATTTATGCTCACCGATGCTAATATTTTATTTGATGAGCACACCATTCCGCAATTGATAAACCATTTTAATGATGAAGCCATTGGTCTCGTTGGTGCAAATATTATTAATACGGGTCTCAGAAAAGACGGCATCTCCTTCCAGGAAAAAACATATATACAGCGTGAAAACATGATCAAATATCGGGAAGGAATTTTATGGGGAACGATGATGGGTGCTTTTGGTGCATGCTATGCAATACGAAGCACATTGTTTACCACCATTCCTCCCACATTTTTAATGGAAGATTTTTTTATTACCCTCAATGTTTTGAAGTCTGGTAAAAAAGCGGTTGCCGATCTCCAGGCAAATGCCTATGAAGATGTTTCCAATCTCGTAAAAGAAGAATTCAAACGCAAAGTGCGTATCAGTGCCGGCAACTTTCAAAACCTCGGTGTATTTTATCCGCTGCTCATCCGCCCATTTAGTGGAATAGGTTTTAGCTTCCTCTCGCATAAGGTATTGCGCTGGTTAGGGCCGTTGTTTATTATCGGTGCATTTGTATCGTCTGCTCTGCTTTATGATAAGAACTTATTTTATCGCCTGCTGTTCTTTTTGCAGGTGGCAGGATTTATATCTCCACTTATTGATAACCTCATGAGTAGGATGAATATGCATAACTTTGCCATCAGGTTAATTGCCTATTTCTATATGATGAATTTTGCATTGTTGCTGGGGCTTGCAAAATATATCAGGGGCATACGATCAAATACCTGGAATCCAACCCAACGCAATATTTAACATCAAATAAACATGGACGAGATAAAACTAAACACGATTGACGAAGCCATAACCGATATAAAAAACGGCAAGCTCATCATTGTGGTAGATGATGAAAATCGCGAGAATGAAGGAGATTTTATTACTGCTGCAAGAAATGTGACTCCCGAGATAATTAATTTCATGGCCACATACGGCAGGGGACTTATTTGCGCCCCTTTAATTGAAGACCGCTGCGAAGAACTTGGATTGAACTTAATGGTTGACGATAATACTGCCCTGCATTCAACCCAGTTTACAGTTTCTGTCGACCTTATTGGCCACAGCTGCACAACCGGTATTTCTGCTACCGACCGGGCACTAACCATCAAAGCATTGATCAACCCCGAAATTAAATCGGCCGACCTCGCCCGACCCGGACATATATTTCCCCTTCGGGCAAAAAAAGGTGGTGTTCTGCGTCGAACCGGCCATACCGAAGCCACCATCGACCTTGCCCGTTTTGCGGGTTTCGAACCTGCAGGTGTTCTGGTGGAGATCATGAATGAAGATGGCACAATGGCCCGTCTGCCCGACCTTATGAAGGTGGCAGAAAAATTCGACCTCAAGATCATTTCAATTAAGGACCTTGTTGAATATCGCCTCGAAAAGGAAACACTCATTAAAAAGGAAGTGGAAGTGGCCTTGCCCACCAAATACGGCGAGTTTAAATTGCATGCCTATACCCAAACCACCAGCGGTGAAGTACATATGGCACTGGTTAAAGGAAAATGGAACGATGATGATCCTGTAATGGTACGTGTGCACTCCAGTTGTGCCACGGGCGATATTCTCGGCTCCTTGCGCTGCGACTGTGGCGACCAGTTACATGCTGCCATGCAAATGATAGAAAAAAACGGCACAGGTGTAATTATATATATGCAGCAGGAAGGAAGAGGTATTGGGTTGCTAAATAAACTCAAGGCATATAAACTGCAGGAAGATGGAATGGACACGGTGGAGGCAAACCTTGAACTGGGTTTTACGATGGACCAGCGTGACTACGGTGTCGGTGCCCAAATATTGCGGGATCTTGGAATAAGAAAAATCAGATTAATCACCAATAACCCTAAAAAGCGGGTCGCTTTGAAGGGCTATGGTTTAGAGATAGTGGACAACCTCAAAATTGAGATCTCACCAAATCTGCATAATGAATCCTACCTGAAAACCAAGCGGGATAAAATGGGCCACGAAATCCTTAAGGGTTAAATCAAGCAACAAGCTTCGGTTCCGTGGCCCTGAACTTCACCTTTAAAAGATCGTCTATTGAGATCAGCTCCACATCTGCAGGGGCAGCCTCAAAGGTGGCAGGGCGGTCAAATACCAATATTTTTTTAATGAGGGCGGTGGTGCCGGTGGTAAGGCGGCGGCTCAGGTTGTGCAGGTTTTCATAATGCTTGCTGGTTACGTGGCTGTCGAGGTTTACGCTCACAATTATGCGCTCATACCCTTTCAGCGATTCCTTTTGCAGCACTATGTCGTAACACTTGTTGGCCCAGTTATACTTGTTGTACAACTTCCACCCGTCGGCAGGGCAAAACATGCTTTCCAGGGAGGTCTTGATCGGTTCCATTACTTCGATCTTAAGCGGTTCGGTTTTAAGAAGTGTGTGGATCATAATCGTTTCGTTTTAGGCTATGTGTTGAATTATGACCGAAAGGTCTGCCGATTCTGAAAACGAAACAAGGAAGGAACCTATATAAAAAAACATTAACTTTGGTACATGGCAATACCTTACTTTACTGATAATGAGAGAATTATCTGAAAAGTTTAGTTACAATTGTAACAAACCAATTAATTGTCCTTTCAATAAAATGAAAAGATCATTTGATGAATAATTACAGTGGCCTCAACGGACAATATCATCATCCCAGCGATAAGCGTTGCTATCATTGGTTTGATCGTAAGTATTTCCATTTGTTCCAAAATTTTGATTGTGTTTTACAGGATGTGAAAAAATGCCCAGGGACATTAGGATTGAAAAGATGATTGCCATAGTGTTGAGTTTAATATTCGGTTAAAATGTTAATGATTATATGTTTGTCGTAAATAGCTCTAATACAATAAAAAATAGTCGATAAGGGCAAACAAGGTGGGTTAAACAAGAAGCGGTTTGTGAGGTCGGGTCGCTATAATTTGTAAAATTATAAATGGGGGCACTGGAACTGGCATCAAACATATGAAAAATATTACACAACTTATTAAGTCACTCTCCCCAAGGGAGGTCAAACTGTTCAAAAGGTATTATGCTATAGGGCCTAAAAGTGAGAGTAATTTAAAAAATAAACTATTTGATATTATACTAAACCACGATTTATTGGGTGACGAAGATGCTGCTAGATTAATATCCAAAAAGGATGACAATTCTTTTAAAATGATCAAACAAAGGTTGGAACAGGATATACTTAAATTTCTATTGTGGGAGCATGATCCTATTGATACTATGTCAAAGGCAGTTAAGGCACGTGGCACATGCAGATTATTGATGATCCAGGTTGAAATTTTAATGAGTAAGGGGCTCTATACGATTGCCGATCAAAAATTACTAAAGGCTGAGAGATTGGCTAGAAAATACGATTTGACACAAGATTCTATTTTGATCAAAGAATTTATGGCAAGATCTGTTGTTCTAACAGGAGGGGCCAAATTTTATAAAAAATTTAAAGATTCTGCTCTTGAGGATTTTAGGATAATAAAAGAAAAATTTGATGCACAGGACCATTATAGAAAACTTACACGCCCCATTCAATTTATTGCTGCAAAAAAATTGAATTATATCGAACAAGCCAGAATCTCTGTTGAACAATTAAAAGAGCTTTCCGAGCGAAACAATTCTCTTGATATAAAAACCTGGTATCTAAAAAGTCAAACCTATTATAACCATTTAATTGATAATTATAAGGAATCTAAAAGGCACCTGCTCGAGGAGCTTGAGCTAGCTAACTCTAATCCAAAATTGTTTCCAAGTGATTCTTGGGGTGGTATTTACTCTCGATTAGCGATAGTCTCAGTATATATGGGTGATTTCTTTGAAACCCTTGAATATGTTCAGTTAGCTGAAAAATATTTCTATAAAGAAAGCAACAACCATTTAAGGGTTTTACACTGCGCCTTTCAGGCTTATTTATATATGGGTGATTATGACAAGGCCAGGGCTGTAATTTTAAAAGTAAAGAAATTCAAGATCGTTAAGCCGGGTTCATTTAATTATTATAACTGGTTGTACTACGAGGCAATTGTTAATTTCAAGATCGGGGATTATAAATCCACCTTAAATATTTTACAACGAAACAGCGATCTCACCGCTGACAAAACTGGCTGGCGTGTTGGTTTTAAAATAGTAGAAATGATGTGCATTATCGAAATGCAGAATTACGACTGGCTAGATTATAGAATTGAGGCTTTCAGAAAGCTCATAAAAAGTATTAAGAATGAGAATATGTCGAGGGCCACAGTAATTTACGAACTTATCAAAAAACTCGTCAAAGAAAACTACAACTTCAAAACCACCACAGAAAAACTAAAAGAAAAACTCGACCTGCTCAATTCCGATATTGACGAATACCGCTGGGAAGCGAGGGGATATGAACTTATAAGGTTTGATGAATGGTGGAAAGGGAAATTGAGGAAATGAGTAATGAGTGATGAGTAATGAGTTTGCCTCTGCCAACTGAGACTGCGACTGCCAACTAGCCCCCATGGCGCCGGCGTCCTCCCCGGTGACCTCGAAGTTTTGATTCAGGGAAGTAGCAAATTCCTCATTCCTCATTCACCACTACATACCATCTGCCTGTCACAACAGCTGTTGTCCTGATACCTGATACTTGATACCTGATACCAGAACACGTTTTCAAAAAATTTAAACCCAATTAACATTTTACCAATTATTTTTGCAGTAAAATATTGAAGATGAAAAAAGTATTATTTGCCCTGCTGCTTACTTCCGGAACAATGTTGATGATATCATGCGGAGGAAAGGATAAAAAAGACGATGATGATTATGAGGATATGACGCTTGCTGATCAATCTGTATTTCAGCTTGCATCATATAGCCACGAAGATTCTACAAAGGCAAAGAGTTTTGGCAAGTCGATTACTGCTGATGGTGCCGTTAATATTCTTAACCTCGCAGCAGATCCCGCAAAAGCAAACGGCTATACCGGCAAAGTAACCGGTGTGGTAACCAGTGTTTGTCATAACAAAGGTTGCTGGATGACCCTCGATACCGGCAGTGGTGAAGACATGATGGTTACTTTCACCGATTATGGATTTTTTGTTCCAAAAGATATTACAGGTAAAACAGTGATCATGGAAGGAAAAGCAGAAATGCGCACCGTAACTGTCGATGAACAAAAGCACCTCGCCGGCGACGCAGGAAAATCGCAAGCCGAGATCGACAAGATCACCACCGCCAAACAGGAACTCAGGTTCGTGGCCGATGGAGTATTGATCAGGTAAAACTTTTCAACAACACTTTCATTTCAGGCTTTCAGAACCTATCTTTGCCGACGCTTTAAAAGTCGGAGAGGTATTTTTATTTTTATAAGCCCCCGGTTTTTAATAATTAGTTGATCGTTCTTTAGAGTATAAAATGTTGAGATTTGGCAGGAACACATTCCTCATTCCTCCACTCCTCCATTCCTCATTCGATTCCGTAGCTCAGTTGGTAGAGCATTACACTTTTAATGTAGTGGTCCTGGGTTCGAGTCCCAGCGGAATCACGAACTACACTTAACCCTTGCAAATAATTATTTGTAAGGGTTTTTTTGTACGCAAAGATGCAAAGAATGTTAATACGCAAAGGAAAGTCATACAGCCTGTTGATATAAAGTCCAAAACAATTACATGTGGATTATGAGAAGAAAATTTTTTGGATTGGACTCGAAATCAGTTCAATTAATTAAGTTGTGTGAAAGGAATAGTCGTTGTGAGAATCCTGAAACTAGCACTGCAGCGAAAAAACCAGTCCTGTTAAATTGTCGTATGTATTTATGCAAACGATCCAGTGTCAGCAAGAGAATCATGCAGGCGGCATCTAAGCATTTTTTACTTGCCGCCTCATGATGGTGAATTATACTTAGAAATAATAGGCATGATGAAATCAATATTGAACAGAAAAATTAAATCTGTGCAAATCTGCGCAATCCGTGGCTAATTATTATGTCATCGGGGGTAATTAAAAATGAAAATATCATTATCATATCTGCCAAAAAAAATTTAATTAGGAATGGATATTCCGTGGCCTCACCCGGATGCTAATTATACGGATCACCTTTCCACCACAAAACTCTCCGAAACAATGCCACCATTACCAATAAACTGCATCATATAAGTGCCGGCAGCAAGTGTGGCAATATTTTTTTGGATACTATTTTTGCCTGGTGCTGCTTCAATTGTTTGGGTGGTAACCATTTTTCCTGTTATGTCGGAAATGACAAAGGTTACTTTTTGCTGACCGGCGACAAAAAATTCGACATTGATATTTTCACTGGACGGGTTAGGATAAATGTCAAATGTTGATAGTAAATTATTTTCAACGCTCACCAAACCGTCGTCGTATTGTTCGTAAAAATAATTCGCACGTACGCTGGGTTCCCAGATAAATCCATCCCAAAAGCTGATCGTATTTGTTGCGGGCAGCTTGGTAGTAAACTCCGTAAGATCAAATTTTTCATAATTCGCAAAGTCCACACCGTCGAATCCCATATATTCCACGAGGTAATTAAATCCCGTGCCGTCGTATGAATAAACGAACTTGCTTTGGTTAACCCAACCGGCATCATAATCCTGTTCTAATTTTTCACTGATATTATCCGACACGTCGTACGTATACAGGTCGCGGAAAGATTCGTCCCAATTAGCACCATCCCAAACACTATATATAACATTATCAATAAGGCCTCCCGGAGTGTATGCATATACCAGCAGATTATCATTTGTCCAACCAGCGCTAAAATCCTGGTAAACAATATTTGCAATTTTTCCGGCGCTGTATGTATAAATAAAGCGATATAATTCCAGGTAGTCGCCGCCGTTATAATCCAAATATAAAATCGTGTCAACATTTCCATCATCATCATAAGAATATTCATTCCGCTGATAACCGACATAAGTGACTCCATCAAATGCGTCAATATTAGTAGCGATGCGAAAATCTTCCGCATCAAAAATGTTATAGTATTTATAAATTCCGATCCAGTTGGCGCCATCATATTCCATCCACTCCGAAAGTGCAAATAATGGTTCCGTAGTGAAATTGCTGCCTTGCAGGAAATCATAATTTCCATGACCATATGGAAGCAGCGGATCATAAACATATAATACAGAATCTTCATCCACCCATAAGCCAAGGTCATAATCTTCAATTAATATATTTTCCACCCGGTATTGCATTACCTGCTGTTTTTCTGAAGCATGAACAGCATATTTTGAAAATGGGTTGGAATTTGGAATAAGCGATTGGGCATTAAGTGCACCGGTAAATAAGAGGCATGAAATTGCCAGGAAGGTTCGTTGCATGTGGTTGAGTTTTTTCAAAACTAATAAAAGTTGAATTAGGATTTAATGGTTAATCCACATTTTGTTGTGAGGTGTAATTACCACAAAGATTCGATCCAGTTAGCTATCGAACACGAAGGGATTATTCCTCATTCCCAAAAAAGACCTCGTAGGTTTCATTTGTTTCACAAATGGTTAACCAACGAGGTCTATCAAACTCGTCACTCATAATTCGTGTTTTGTCACTCGTCACTTTTTTGGATTTATTGCTCATCCTCATGGAATAAGACCTCGTAGGTTTCATTTGTTTCACAAATGGTTAACCAACGAGGTCTATCCTAAAACGTGAACACATGAACACGAAAATAACAGGCACAACGTTTGCGTTTTATCTTTAATATTGCTTTTGAATACATGCACCGAATATTTAGAAATATAAAATATAAGCTCGCAGGTTTGTTTCTTGTCTTTAAAATGCATGGGTCAGCTACAGCCCAAATAGCAGATAATAATTTTGATGCAGAAATAAATTATTATAAACAGGCCGATAGTTCTGCTGAATTGCCTGCTGCACCGGTATTATTTATCGGCAGTTCATCCATCAAAAACTGGATAGGGTTTGATACCTGCTTTAAAGATATTCCTGTTTTGAACAGGGGATTCGGCGGATCTACGTTAACCGACCAGATATTTTATGCTGAGGATATTATTTTAAAACACCAGCCCCAACAGATCGTTATGTATTGTGGTGAAAATGATTTCGCACAGGATTCTGTTTCAGCATCAACAGTTTTTATACGATTCTACGATCTTTATCAGCTTATCAGAAATAAATTTCCCGAGGTCCCTATTGTTTTTATCTCAATAAAACCCAGCCCCTCAAAAATAAATATGCTCAGCAGCATACGTGAATTCAATTTACTCGTGGGCGAATTCATTACCCACGAACAAAATATTGTTTACGCCGATGTTTATTCCAAAATGCTCAACAGCGATGGTAAACCAGATGCATCATTATTTTATGACGACATGCTCCATATGAATGAAAAGGGATATCATGTGTGGAATGAAGTTGTGAGGCCGCTTATTATCAGTAGATAATCATCAAGCATTTATATTATCAATTTTCCGTGAGATCAACAACCGGCCCCTCTGGGGCCGTGTCTAGGGGTGGGGATCGCTCTATTACAAACATCTGACCCCTCTGGGGTCATTAAATATTGGCAAAACGAGAAAACGATTAACCGGTTCTGATCCCGGAGGGATCACAAGTTTGTAGAAAAAAATGAACCGCCACAGTTTGATTCCAGAGGAATCATATGTTTGTAGATCAAAATAATCAAAGTCAATTTTTGATCCCAGTCGGATACACAATGCACCAAACAAAAATTTTAATTTGGTTTGTTATCCAGAATTGAGCATCCACAAATAAAAAAGCCGCTCCCTATGGAAACAGCTTTTTTGTATCAATAAACGATGTTGTTATTTCGCAATAATTAATTTCTGTGTTGTGATGATCGTATTATCTTTAATGAATTGAACAATATAAACCCCTTCGGCATAGGATGTTAGATCCAAGGTTGAATTCTCAAGTGCATTGAATTCACCGATCTGTTTTCCCGTAAGGTCGAAAATCATAACCGTAGTATTTTTATCGAGATTTAAAATATTAAATAATCCACTTCCCGGATTCGGAATAATTTCAGGAGCAATTGTTTCTTCACCGGAACTCAATCGTGCAGTGGTCATGAAATTTTTTGATTTAGAATATTTAATTCCTCCCGGGCAGGTATGCATCACCTTCATTTTATAAGATGTTGCAGGAGTTAACCCGGTTAATGTGATATTGCTGACGGTGGTCATCGTGTTTGTCCATGCACCGCCGGCAGTTGGCCGGTATTGTACTTTATATTTTATCACTTCTTCATCTACCCAGTCGAAACTCGCTGTTGTTGAAGTGGTAGCAGTAGTAGTAATCGTTGGAATTGCCCCACAAACTTCATCAACAAATGCATCTGCTTCGCGAACACAACCAATATCATCAACAACTGTTACAGAATAATTACCAGTACCAAGTGAACTGATATCCTGGGTTGTGGATCCATTGCTCCAGTCGTAAGAGAATGGTGCGGTTCCACCTGTTAATACAAGATCAATTGCACCATTATTTGTTCCGAAATTAGCATCGGTTATATCTGTTGAAAGAGAAAAATTTCCGCAGGCATCTATCACATGATAAATATTTCCCGATCCGCGTGCAGCACAATATATTTCTCCGTCATATCCTTCACCATAAGTGGTGATATCATCCATTGAAAGAGAGTTAATAACCGTGGTCCATCCGCCAACACCATTGGGATAGGTGGTCCACCAGTTGTCGGTGACATTGTCAGTAAAAATATAGTAGCCGTACATCCCCGGATAATCATCGCCGCGATAAACTATACCGCCAATAATTGCATATCCGCCCGTTGCAAAAACGTGGGGATAAACAAAAATTGGAAAATCATAATTGCCAATGCCGGTGCAACCTGCTGTATTATATGTTGCATTTCCCTCGTAGCATCTCCATCCCCAGTTCTCTCCACCTGTTGAAGCCGCAGGCTGAAAATCAACTTCTTCCCAGGCACCTTGTCCCACATCGCCAATCCACAGATCACCTGTCAAACGATCGAAGCTGAATCGCCAAGGGTTGCGCAATCCATATTGCCATATCTCATCATCGCCGGTAACACCAACAAAGGGATTGTCAGCAGGAATGGAATAGGGAACGGTGCTTACATCAATGCGCAACATTTTGCCGAGAAGTTGTGCTGTAATATCCTGTGCACGGTCGCCAGGGTCGCCGCCGCTGCCACCATCGCCATTGCCTATATATAAGTAACCATCAGGACCAAATTCGATATTGCCGCCGTTATGGTTGGTATAGGGTTGCACGACGGTGAGAAGGATCACTTCACTTGCAACGTCGCCGATATTTGGATTTATGGCATTTCTCGAATATCTCGCAACAACGGTATTTCCCGTTCCGGTGTTATTGGTATAATTCACGTAGAAATATCCGTTGGTAGCGTATTCAGGGTCGAAAGCTAAACCGAGTAATCCCTGCTCATCGCCGGTTGATTTTACTTTTGAATCTATATCCATGAATAGAGAAGATGTGCCGTCGGTATTTAAAATATAGATATAGCCATCCTGTTCAACAATGAATAATCTGGAATCACCGGCACTGGCGATATCAACGGGACTGTTGAATGAAGGGCCGGGAAGATCTACAAGATCAAGAACGGGCTGAGCATACATATTGGTACTAAAAGCAAGGGTCAACAAAACGAGGAGGTTTCGTAATCTTTTAAACATAAAATTGATTTTATCGGTTAAAGAATTTATTTGAGGTGTGAGTAGAGACAGGATCGTTGTTAATTGTTCTAAGGTATTGAATTAAATCAATATTTTGAAATAAT
Organism: Chitinophagales bacterium; assembly: GCA_044448625.1. Classification (GTDB taxonomy): domain Bacteria; phylum Bacteroidota; class Bacteroidia; order Chitinophagales; family BACL12; genus UBA7236. The sequence goes on from JBIOHA010000040.1 coordinate 12,046, forward strand.
ATAAGATTAAAGTAAGCCAACGTATTATGAAAGCTATTTCCTGGCAACTATTATAAATCCTTCCATATATTTTTTATCACCAAATAATTTATCAAACTCCTTCAATGACCGGTTATATTTTAATCTAGACTTAAATTGGAGGATCTTTTTTACTTTCCCTATAACAGAAAACATATTCGATAAAAAAAGAGGGACCTTCAGTTTAAGGGGAGGAGAATTATCCCCACTCTCATTGAGGGTTGAAATTTCAACATGCTCAAATTTATTTACCTCCAATAGTTTTTTCCAGTCAGCACTATAGCAATATTTTTCATTTGCCTGGATGATGCCGAATGCCTGTATGCAAAATTTGTTTATTGTAATGATCTCCTGCGTGGATGTGGTATCCATCCATATTGTTTCATTCAACAAGATCATTCCTCCGGGTTTTAATACTCTGTACATTTCAATTACAACATCCCGTAAGTTTTCGTCTTCCTGGATTCCCAGCACCGATTCTGCATAAATAATATCTATTGAATTATCATCAAAAGGAAGAAGAGTGCCTGAAGTTTTTTGCAGGAGGATGATATTATTCAATCCCGAAAAACGGATGCGTTTTTTTGCAGCATTGATCATTGTTTCTGAATGGTCAACACCAAAATATTTCACTTTTTTATTTCCCGAAGCAATTAAAGCGAGCGTGGCACCCGTGCCGCAACCGATCTCCAATACATGCATTCCGTTTTGCAGATGCATGCGCCGTAAAAGTTGTAGCGTTGACGTCTTCCCTTTTGCATGCAAATAACCGGTATGCGTCTTTGCGAAAAAATCCAGGATATTATAATACTTTTCGGTTTCAACCATACTACAATGCAGTAAATCTAAAGTAATTTTGACCGGCGTGCAAAAACTCTTACAGAACTCATCCGAATGAATTTTAATTTCACTGCGTTAAAGAATAAATTAAAAACTACCTGGTGGAATGCGAATTCCGGTTTTGTAAGTTTTAAAACATCATCAATCGGAAACAGCATTATCATCATTTACCACGGCATCGTTCCCAAACAGCATTTAAAATACAATTTCAGGTTTGCTACCGTCAGTAATTTTAAGGAGCAGCTCACATTATTAAAGAATGCATTCAATATTGTTACCGTTAACGACATTTACAATAACGATCTTGCTACAGACCGATTAAATGTTGCCATTACCTTTGATGATGGTTTTAAAAATAACCTTGAATACGCAGCGCCAATTCTCAACGACCTGAATTTGCCCGCTACATTTTATATTACAACCATCAGGGCGGCAGGGTATGATTATTTATGGCCCGATTTCCTCGATATTGTTTCTTATTATGCAAAAGAAAAAATTAAGGTGGGAGGTATGGAATTCCAAAAACATGGAAACGAATTTATTCATAACGGCCTCACCCTTAAAAATTATTGTCGCCAGTCGCCGTGGCCCGTTAAGGAAGAAATGTTTGAAGCCTTGAAACATCTTGAGCCCTGCCTCGATATTAACGGCAACAAAGCGTATTGGGAATTATTAACTGAAGTGGAGATCAGGCAATTATCAGAGAATAAATTATTCGATATTGGCAGCCATGGTTTTTACCATAACAATCTCGCATCAATAAAT
>JBIOHA010000041.1:0-13462 GCA_044448625.1 Chitinophagales bacterium
GAACATATACTGTGTTGGTGCAAAAATTTATCGAGTCGACCTTTGCGTATTCATTAATTATACCGCTTAAAGATGTTTGCGATCTTAAAATGGTGAGGCATGCCAATAAGGTAAAAAACAGCGTAAATAATTTTCTCATATGAGTGGTTTGATGAATTAAAAATACAAATGATTTTTTGATGAAGTTGCTTCTCTCTAATCATTAAATTAATTTCACATCAAATTTTACTATGTATACAATTAAAGATCGTCTTGAGAATGAGATCCGCGACATAAAGGATTCAGGTTTATATAAAAATGAACGTGTTATTTCAAGTCCGCAGGGGGCAGAAATTACTCTTGCCGACGGCAGGAAGGTAATTAATTTTTGTGCGAATAATTACCTGGGGCTGAGTGCCCATCCTAAAGTCATAGAAGCAGCTAAAAAAACTGTTGATTCTCATGGATACGGCATGAGCTCGGTAAGATTTATTTGCGGCACGCAGGATATTCACAAAGAACTCGAGCAAAAAATATCCGCATTTCTAGGTACAGAAGATACGATCTTATATGCTGCTGCATTTGATGCAAATGGCGGGGTTTTCGAACCTTTATTTGGTGAAGAAGATGCAATTATTTCTGATGCTTTGAATCATGCTTCTATAATTGATGGCGTTCGCTTATGCAAAGCGGTGCGTTACCGTTATGCGAATAACGATATGAATGATCTTGAAGAACAGTTAAAAACTGCACAGGCGCAACGCAGCAGGATAATTGTAACAGACGGTGTTTTTAGTATGGATGGAACAATTGCGCAATTAGATAAAATTGTTGAGCTCGCAGAAAAATATAATGCATTGATCATGATCGACGAATGTCATGCAAGCGGATTTATGGGGAAAACAGGAAGGGGCACGCATGAATATCGCGGGGTGATGGGTAAGATAGATATCATAACCGGCACTTTAGGAAAAGCGTTGGGCGGAGCAAGCGGCGGATTTACCAGTGGAAGAAAAGAAATTATTGAGATGCTCCGTCAACGCAGCAGGCCATATTTATTTTCCAATACCTTGGCACCGTCAATTACCGGAGCATCAATAGCAGTACTCAATCTTTTAAGTGAAACAACTGCATTAAGGGATAAACTTGAAAAAAATACAAAATACTTCCGCGAGAAAATAACTGCTGCAGGTTTGGATATTAAACCCGGTGAACATCCGATCGTTCCCATCATGTTATACGATGCAGTGGTTAGTCAAACCATGGCGGCGAAATTATTGGATGAAGGTATTTATGTCATCGGATTTTATTTTCCGGTGGTGCCAAAAGGCCAGGCCAGAATCCGCGTTCAAATTTCCGCAGCACATGAAATGCATCATTTGGATAAAGCAATTGCCGCATTTAAAAAGGTTGGTGAGGAGATGGGGGTGATCGGACAGTTGGCGAAATGAGGTGAATGATGCGTGTAGGCGTGAGGAATAAGGAGTGAGGAATAACCAATGGTAATCCCACGATAAATGAAACTCATTATTCATTACTGATTACTCATTTGGCGGGTGGTGATCATGTTCACTAGTAGCGTTCGTAACTCGTCACTCGTGTTTCGCCATTCGTAACTTTTTATTTTTCTTTATTAAAAAATCATTATTATTCATTGCCTTATAAACGGAGAAAAATAAATTTCATCGGTTGTAATTATTTCGATTAAATATTGCCCTGCAGGAATTTCGGATATATCAGCTTTCCCATTTCCATCGGTGGAATGCAAATGTTTAATTAATTTGATCAAATTACCCTGCATGTCGATTATTTTCACGTCAAAAATTTTACCCGCAATATCCTGATTGAAAAAATAAATGTTTTCAGTAACGGGATTTGGATAAATGTTAATTTGTTTTGCATTTGAATTTTGGATATCACCACCTACGGGAAAACTGCCATATAAAAAATTATCAATGGCCCAGCCATCTTCGCCACTTTCGATACTATCACTCACCATATAAAACCGGACATGAACAGTATCCGGAAATGGAAGACCAGAAATTTTGCCAGGTGAAACTCCAAATCGCCATGTTAACAAGACGCGGGTAAACTGCCAGTTCCCAGAGTTCCCGGTGTACCCGGTATCTACACCAAAGTGATCATCGACATTATAGCCATCATAAGAATAGCCCTCGGTATACATACCTCCTTCTATAAAAATAGGGTTAGGCGATGAATAGAGATATGCAAGATTGTAATAACCTGAAGAGTCAGTTGCAAGTGCGATGAAACCACCATCTTTAAGCGAATCAAACTCATGTTTATGCCATAATTCAAAATAAGAATTCTCATACTCCGCAACAGGAAAATCAAACTGCGCAAAATCTCTTCTATTGGTTGGATATGGAAAAGAATCATCAGTTATCAGCGCATTCGGAAAACTGTAGGCTTCATCTAAATATGGTTTTTGGGGTATACCTATCTCCCAAATTGAAACTGAATCAATTGGATGAAGCAACGAACAATCGCCTGAATCAAAATTGCAGGAGTCGAGGGGGATCTCACCTAAGCCACCCTCCAAATCATAATGTTGAGCAAAAGAGTCGAGTGGACAGAAAAATATAACGCAAAGGGAAAATAAGATTCCGGATAGTTGGAGGCTTTTCATGCAGGCGCTTTTTTCTAAAGATAATAAATCGCTGGTTAATTTGAAACTGGCATAAGGTGATATATAAGTTTTATGATCTTTACCAGTGAAACAGCCTCAACCTCAATAATAAATTAATACCCACCGGCTATTCGCCACCGCTCCATATTTTCTTTCTTATTTTTAATTCATGAATAGGGAATCCTCTATTGCAAAAAATTTCCCATGGCCGAATCTTATCATGGATTTTATCTTATTGTTTTGTTATTATTTTTTACTTGATGATCTTATTAGCTGGCAAACAGAACATTTTGTCTTATCTGGTGTGATCATTATTTTATTAAATATCATTACGGCTGCATTTGGAATTTTTACTTTCTTTTCAATCTATAGCTCAGAACATGAATCAAAGAGTTATACTCAGTTTGTTTCCACATTTGAAGGAGGTGTTATCGCAATATCTGTGTTGCTCACTTTTGTTTCCATGCTATGGTGGTTGGTGCCCACACAGGCGATTAATAAAATGGAAGCATTCCCAATTTATAATGGGTTAACAGCACTTGTATATTTTGTCGTCAATTTGCTGATTTTATCAGAAGCCATGCGAAAACCCAAATACTATTTATTCAGCAGATCGCAAACGGCAGGTATTATTTCAGCGATCCTGAACGGGAGCTTTTTCTTTTTCAGTTACGGTATCCTGATCACCAGTATGAATATCTGGCAACCAGAAGGCCAACAATTTATATTTCTTGGAATAATATGCCTTGTATTATTTTATCTGCCCTTCAGGATATTTCTTTTATTGCGACCACCGTTTCATCGAATGGAATTCATTTCGTTTATGGTTTTATTTGTGGTGATGATAGAGAGATTATTTTGAAGGTGAGCGACTGGTAAAGCACAAATGTACCAATTACCAATGTGATCAATTAATCAAGGCACCAATGTATAAAAATATACAAATGAGTAGTTAAACAATGTTTTCATATGCACATGAAAAGCCAGTATTTACTGGTTTCTTGAAGAATGTAATAAGGAAAAAAACGCTTTTGTATCAGAATTAAATAATAAACCCGCATTTGATGAGGTTGTTTCTGGATTGTACCTATTACATGTAAAATTTAACGAATTTTCCCATAATCATTAGTAATATGTCAAAAAAAAAGGGCAATGCTATTAATGCACACCCTATTTTTTAATAATAGCGCCTTTTCATAGCGCTATGTCCAAATCTTATTTCAGCGATATCATTTTCGTAAAATAAGTTTCTTCATTCCTTATTTTAACAAGATACATTCCGGTAACAAAATTATTCATTGAAATAGAAGCATTTTGGTTAATTGATTCATTCAAAACAAGTTTGCCTGAAAGATCAAATATGGAAACCTCAGCATTTAAAACATGGTTTGGCAGTTGGATGAAAATTTCTTCCTGGAAAGCATAAATGGTAGGATTAAAATCAGCTGAGGCAAATTCAATTCCCGATTGCAAACCACTAATGGGTTCATTTGCAACATCATTATAAGCAAAGTCTTTTAATGTGATCTTTGTATGCGATACGTCAAGACGAGCCCAGCCATAATGATCATTGCCATCCACTTTGAAACGCAACCCTACATATTTATCTGCAACATATCCCATGGTGCATAAGTACCTAAAAAAGTAATTGAAGCCCATAATAATGGATATGTTCCTACATTTTCAAACCAGTTCAGGTCGGAACCGATCTCATCTGTTGAATTTAAAGCAGAAACAAAAGGAAAAGTTGTTCCAGCCACAGAACCAACATATCCCGCAACAGCATTAGAAGCTGAAAGCGCACAATACATTGCAAATAGGCCAGAACTGTATATGGCAATTAATTTAAAATCAATATCAGCATCATTATTAATATCTATTTCATACATATCTCCAATATTAATCACCTGATCCGGATCAACATCAGTATAAATAATCTGCGCATTTCCTGGTTGCGCAGCAATCACAGCAATGGTCAATGCTGCATAAGATTTCAATTTTTGATTGAGTAATTCTTTATTTTTCATATGAAGATTTTCTCAAAGATAATAAATTAGTTTAGCACCTGTTTTGACTTATTCACTGGTTTATTTTTAGCATAATTATAAAATCGAAAAATCCAAAAGCCTAAATTTTTACCTCCACAATACGGCGGTCCTGATACTTGAATTATTACTGGCTTCTCTCAATTTAAAGAAATCCAAAAATTATTATGTCCGTCGCCAACAAGCATGGAGATCTTTTGAGCGGCGATGAGATCAAGGATGCTTAAAAATCTGAACACCGCCTGGTATTTATCTTTACAAGAAGTAAAAATATCGGTAAAGGGTACATTCTTTTTCCCTTTACAATAAGTAACAATGCCCAGGCTTTCCTCTTCAATTGAATAATTATATCTAAACACAACGTGGTCTTCAATATGCGGCTGGTTATTATACCTGTCCATCACTTTTTCAAACACTTTCAGCAATACAAATAAATTAACAGTGCTCAGTTCCATTTCATTGGAATGTTTCTTTGCTAATATTTCATGCTCAAGTGTAATATTTCCACGCTGTATTTTTAGCTGACGGTCTTCTTCAAGATCTGCAAGGTCGGTAATAACTTCTTTAAACCGCTTATACTCCAACAACCGGTCAACCAATTCTTTTCTCGGATCTATTTCGTTGCCAAACTCATCGAGTTCTTTTCGAGGTAAAAGCATTTTTGCTTTTATGCGCATTAAGGTTGCGGCAACAAGAATAAATTCACTGGCCACTTCGATATTCAACTGGGCCATTGAATGCAGGTAATCAAGAAACTCTTTGGTTATTTTCGAAATAGGAATGTCATGTATGTCCAGCTCATCTCTTTCAATAAAAAACAAAAGCAGGTCGAATGGACCCTCAAACTGCGGGAGTTTTATTTCGAATGTTTGTTGCTCGTTCATGTTAACTTAAAATGTGCTTATGTACCAATGTGCTAATGTGCTAATAAACAGCCAGAAACACAAATTATAAGTGTTCTTTTAATAAAATTATATGTCCTGGTTCTTGGTTCCTGGCTCTAATTCGCCATTTCCGACATAAATTTAATATGCATCAGCCTGATCTCCTCAAAAGTTAATCCTTCATCTTTCAGGTCGTTGAATGCAATTACAAGATCGGCTTCCTTCATATCGATAAAATAATCGTGCATTTCTTCCTGGAGATCTGATTCAATAAGATCATCCAAATAATAATTTAAACTCAACTTTGTTCCTGATGATACGATGGTTTCTATTTCATCGATAAAATCAGGAAAATTTAACCCGATGTTCTTTGCAATTTCCGGAAGCGGTACTTTTTTATCTATCTGTTGAATTATTTTTACTTTATGTGCTGATTTATTCACCACCTGTTTCATAACAAATTCAGATGGCTTTTCTATTTCATTTTCTTCAACATATTCAGCAATTAGTTCAAGAAATTTAGTACCGTATTTATCGGCCTTACCTTTGCTTACACCCGAAATTTTCACCATCTCATCCATAGTGGTAGGATACATGGTTGCCATTTCTTCAAGTGAATTTTCTGAAAAAATAACATAGGGTGGGAGGCCGGCATCTTTTGCAACTCTTTCTCGCAATGTCGAGAGCAGATCCATCAACAATGGGTCGAGAACAGATTTTCCGGCAGCGTTATCCATGTCGACATCTGTGGTATCTGTTTCGTAATCGTGATTTAATGAGATCATTACCGAAAAAGGATGTTTAATAAAATCTCTTCCTTTTTGCGTTAACCTTATTAAACCATATTGCTCAATGTCTTTATAAACAAATTCATTTAATAAGCACTGGCGTAAAATTGAATTCCAGAAATGGTCGTCTTTTTCTTTTCCTATACCGAAAACATCCAGTTGCTCATGACGGTAATTTTGATTTTCTGTTGTTTTCTTTCCAACCAACAGATCAACTAGATATGGAATATGATGATTTTCGTTCACCGCATTTACTACTTTCAATGCATTCTGAACAAAATCTTTCCCTTCAATTTTTTCTTTTGGTTTTAAACAATTATCGCAGCTGCCGCAATTTTCCTGTCCGTATTCTTCACCAAAATAAAATAATAAGAACCTCCTGCGACAAACAGATGCTTCTGCATATGCAGCGGTTTCGGCCAGCAACTGGGCACCCATTTCACGCTCGGCAAGGGGCTTATCACGCATAAATTTTTCCAGCTTCTCAATGTCTTTGTAGCTGTAAAACGCTATGCATTTTCCTTCGAGGCCATCTCTTCCTGCCCGCCCGGTTTCCTGATAATAGTTTTCAATTGATTTTGGAATATCAAAGTGGATCACGAAGCGGACATCCGGCTTGTCGATGCCCATTCCAAATGCGATTGTTGCTACAATAACCTGGTGGTCTTCCATTAAAAATCTATCCTGCACCTCAGGCCTTGTTTGAGCATCCATTCCTGCATGATATGCTCCTGCTTTGATGCCGTTTATGTTCAGCACCTTGGCAATATCTTCTGTTGATTTCCTGTTCAGGCAATATACAATTCCTGATTTTCGCGGGTTTTCTTTAATATACCTGACGATCTGTTTTATTGCATATTCCCTTGATCGTTTGGGGCGGATCTCATAATATAAATTCGGCCGGTTAAAGGAAGAAACGAATACGGTGGGCTCCTTCAGGTCGAGGTTTTTCTTAATATCACTTTGAACTTTCGGTGTTGCAGTTGCGGTGAGCGCAATGATAGGAATATCGTCGTTGATGGTTTCTATCATTGTCCTTATCTGGCGATATTCCGGGCGGAAATCATGCCCCCACTCAGAAATACAATGTGCCTCATCCACACCTACAAAAGATACTTTAATACCCTTAAAAAATTCGATGTTCTCTTCTTTCTTAAGGGTTTCCGGTGCCACGTAAAGCATTTTGGTCTTACCTGCTGTAATATCTGCTTTCACTTTTTTGATCTGCTGCCTGTTAAGCGACGAGTTTAAAAAATGTGCGATATCATTATTGCTGCTATAACTGCGCATCAGGTCCACCTGGTTTTTCATTAACGCAATGAGCGGTGAAACAATAATTGCCGTTCCCTCCATCATTATTGCCGGCAATTGATAGCATAGTGATTTCCCACCCCCGGTAGGCATGATAACAAATGTGTCGTTACCGGCTAAAAGGCTTTCAATGATCTGTTCCTGGTTTCCTTTAAAAGAATCGAAACCAAAATACTCCTGCAAGGCTTCCTTAATCGTCATGTTTGATACTTCCATCTTCTCTGATCTTTATTTTAACGTGTTTTTTTAGGGTATATTTGCCGCTGAAATGACATGATAACGTAAAAGAATATCATATCCTTTTGATATAAGAATCGTCTTCTAAATATAATGAATTTTTATAAAACAGTTCTCTTAGTAGAATTTTATCATCCGCGTCAATGAGTAAAGTTTATGTGGCTATAATGGCCGGAGGTATTGGAAGCAGGTTTTGGCCTGAAAGCAGAATAAAGAAACCGAAACAGTTTTTAGATATTCTCAACACTGGCGAAACGCTTATCCAAACTACCTACAACAGGTTTTTAAAAATAGCTGACAAAGATAACATTTTCATTGTAACAAACGAACAATATATATCACTAATTAATGAGCAATTACCCGAGGTAGATAAATCGCGGATATTGGCCGAGCCAATGCGAAAAAATACGGCTCCGTGCATTGCTTATGCCTGCCATAAAATAGCCAGTATCGATCCCAACGCAAATATTGTAATTGCACCCAGCGATCATATCATGCTCAATCCGGAAAAATTCCTGTATGTTATCCTGGAAGCGCTGGAATACACCGAGAAAAAAGATGTACTGGTTACCCTGGGAATAAAGCCCACACGACCCGATACCGGATATGGCTATATCCAGATTGAAGAAACCGCAGTTCACCGCGATATCCATAAGGTGAAAACCTTTACCGAAAAACCCGACCATGAACTGGCCCGCACTTTTATAAAGAGCGGTGATTTTTTATGGAATTCAGGAATATTTATATGGAATGCCAATGCCATTATGAAAGCTTTTGATCATCTGCAGCAGGATATCCACCAGGCGTTCTGGGCAGCGAGAAAAGCATTTGGCAAGAAAGATGAAAAAAGACTGGTAGAAAAAGCCTATTCAATTTGCCCGAATATTTCCATCGACTACGCAATAATGGAAAAGGCGGATAATGTTTTTGTAATTCCTGCTGCCTTTGGCTGGAGCGACCTCGGAACCTGGGCCAGTTTATGGGAAAATTATGAAAGGGATTATTATGGAAATGCTGTCAAAGGAAAAAATGTAATTATTTACGATGCCTCAAATAATATGGTGATTGCACCGGACAATAAATTGGTGGTGCTCCAGGGTATGGATGATTTTATTATTATCGACAGTGGTGATGTTCTCCTTATTTGTAAAAAAGATTATGAGCAGGAAATTAAAAGTGTTACTACCGATTTAAAGCGCAAGGAGTTGGATGAGTATCTTTAACTTGAAACTTACAAATTTCTTAAACCTATTTCGCATTCCCCAATCCGTAATCCCCAATTCGCAATCCGCAATCCGAAATTCGCAATTCTCTCATTTCCCGTCAAATTCCTATTTTCGCTGTAAATAACACACAATGAAAAGAACAGCGATTTTACTTCTTATTTATTTTTTTGCGACAGGCATATTTGCACAAACTTCAGCCGAACTTCTGGCGGCGGGTATAGAGAAAAAAGATGATGGCGATTGCATACGTGCCATTGTTGATTATAAAGCAGCTCTTGCAAAAGATGCCTCCAACGGCGAAGCAGCTTATGAGGCAGGGTGGTGTTTGAACGACCTTGAACGATACGACGAGGCAATTACTTTTTTGGAGCAATCAAATATGCTTCAACCTGGATATTCTAAAACGCAATTCGAACTCGGATATGCATATAAAAACCTTGATAATTCAACGCAGGCATTAGCCCATTACAAAAATGCATTGGAAATAAAACCTGATTATTATGATGTTTTGGAGGAGATCGCATCAATTTATTACGATCTTGATGATTATGAAAATGCGTTGGATTATTATGAACAATATATTGAGCAAGCTGCATTTCCTGATGATGTGGCATTTTATTATGCCGGATGGTGTGCAAATGAATTAGAAGAATTTGAAGATGCAATTGATTATTTTAATCGGTACGATCCTGAAGATGTTACAGAAATTGCAAAGAAATTTTCGGAGATCGGATATGCTTATTATAAACTTGACAGAGCATCAGAATCTATCGTGGCATATTTATCGGCATTGACAAATCTATCTGATTACGGTCCGGCGCTTCGTGGTCTGGGCGATACGTATTATGAATTAAGCGAGGATTATGATCAGGCAATTTATTATTACGAAAAGGCCGTGAAATATGATATCGAAAAATCAGAATATTTATATTATGATCTCGGTTGGTTGTATAACGATGCCGAACGTTATGATGATGCAGTAGCAATTCTTGCAAAGGCAATTCAAAACACGCCCGATGACGCCGATGTTTATGTTGAACATGGCTACGCCAATTATATGCTAGATAAAAATGATGATGCGCTTTGGGCGCTTAAAAAAGCTGTTGAACTCGATGCCGAATCTAATCTTGGATATTATTATCTGGGTTTGAATTATCTTGATATGGACAGAAAAAATGACGCAATAGAAGCTTATAATAAATTAAAGCCATTAAATAATGACCGTGCGGAAAAACTGTTACAAGAAATAAATGAATATTAGAAAGTGTGTAGCTGACCCTGATCATCATTCATCTGCCTTTTTACATTTATATTCGCATTGATGATCAAATCGAAACTTCCCAATACCGGCACCACCATCTTTACTAAAATGACGGCGCTTGCCAACGAGCATGGCGCCATAAATCTCGCTCAGGGATTTCCTAATTTTCCGTCATCACAAAAGTTGATCGATCTGGTTTATCATTATATGACAGGAGGAATGAATCAATACGCACCAATGCCGGGGTTATTGAGTTTAAGGGAAGCGATATCAGAAAAGTATCAAGACATTTATAATGTTTTTTACGATCCTCAAAATGAAATTACAATAACCGCAGGAGCCACACAGGCAATTTACACTTCAATAGCTGCACTTATTCGCGAAGGAGACGAAGTAATCATTTTTGAACCCGCATATGATTGTTATGCCCCGGCAATACAATTACACGGAGGAACTGCTGTAGCAATTCAATTAACTGCCCCGGATTTTATTATTGACTGGGAGCTGGTGAAAAAAAATATTTCACACCGCACCAGGATGATCATGATAAACACACCACATAATCCAACAGGAACTATACTCGGTAAAAATGATCTTCTCGAATTAAATAAAATTATTGAAGGTAACGACATCGTGGTTTTAAGCGATGAGGTGTATGAGCATATCATTTTCGACAGCTTAAAGCACGAAAGCATTTTATGTTATCCGGAGTTAGTTAAAAAGAGTATTGTTGTTTATTCTTTCGGAAAAACATATCATAATACAGGATGGAAGACAGGGTATGTTCTAGCACCTTCTGCAATAATGAAAGAATTCAGATCTGTTCATCAGTTTCTGGTATTCAGCGCAAATACACCAATCCAATATGCATTGGCTGATTTTATCCGGGATAAGAATGAATATTTATTTGTAAACGAATTTTACCAAACCAAACGAAATTATTTTTTGGAATTGATAAAACATTCGAGGTTCAAATGGCGACCTGCTTCAGGCACTTATTTTCAATTGCTGGATTATTCTGACATCAGCGATATGAATGATGTGAATTTTGCAGATGACCTTACAGTGAATCATAAAATAGCTTCCATACCATTATCACCATTTTATAAAAATCCGCCTGGCGACAAGGTGCTGAGATTTTGTTTCGCTAAAACAAATGAAACACTTGAACAGGCAGCAGAAATATTATGCAGAATTTAAAAGTAACTATAGTTCAATCCAATTTAATTTGGGAGGATATCAGGAAAAACTTAGAACATTTTGATGAATTATTAAATGGTTCAGAGAAGTCTGATCTCATTATTCTACCTGAAATGTTTTCAACGGGTTTTACGATGAACAATAAAATTTTAGCTGAAAATATGCAGGGAACCGCCGTTAACTGGATGAGGAAAACGGCAGCAAGCAAAAATGCAGTTGTAACCGGTAGTTTAATTATTGAAGATCATGAACATTATTTTAACCGTTTGATATGGATGCAACCTGATGGTGAGCTTTTATTTTATGACAAGCGCCATTTATTTTCTCCAGCCAACGAACAAAAATATTTTTCTGCAGGCAGCAGAAAGATATTTCCTGAATTAGAAGAATGGAAAATACTTCCGCTTATTTGTTATGATCTGCGGTTTCCTGTATGGGCCAGGCAATCACCTCCATTTACTGAGCAAGGATCTCATCCTTATGATCTTTTAATTTATGTTGCAAGCTGGCCTGATAAAAGAATCTACGCCTGGAAGCATTTATTAATTGCAAGGGCAATTGAAAATCAAAGTTATGTTGTTGGTGTAAACAGGGTAGGCAATGATGGAGAAGGTCATTATTATCCCGGGGCATCTTTGATGATCGATCCGATGGGGAAAATAATATTTGAAGCGGATGAAAAAGAACAGGCAAAAACTTTTGAGCTATCATCCCGGGCCATTGAAGACGTCCGCGAGCGTTTACCTTTCCTGAACGACCGCGATGAATTTGAACTTCGTGTTTAGTTGCCACGGATTATTTGCCACAGATGACACAGATCAACACAGATGATTTGTTGAAGCTGATTTGCCGCAGATGACAGGGATTAACATAGGTGAATTGTTTTGGGATATTTTTTGGTAGGGGGAAAGATTTTAGTTTTCTATTTATGATTGCATTGTTTTTTTGATGAACTTGTAATTTATAAATTTCTTGGATATTTTTATCCTTGTTAAACCCTTAAAAATGATAAATCAGGAATATGATTCTTTTCCACTGCGAAAAGAAACCGAACTCATTATCGGAATCGGATTTGAAATCCACAATTATTTAGGCGGCGGCTTTATGGAAAATGTTTATAAAGACGCATTCGAATATGAATTTGACACGAAAAAAATTGATTACACCCGCGAAAAAGTATATAAAATTAAATACAAGGATATTTTTTTGCGGCATAATTATTTTGCCGACTTTGTGGTTTGGGATAAAGTAATTTTGGAAATAAAATCAAAAAATGAAATACCAAAAGAAGATCTCGCTCAGACAATAAATTATTTGAAATGCTCCGGCTGCAAAGTTGCCCTAATTTTAAATTTTCGACAGGCACAACTTCAATTTAAAAGAGTCATTTTTTAATTCCCGATTTCGGAAGATCTAAATCAATCTATGGCATAATCCGATTGCCAAAAATATATATCCGAATCTATGCCGTCCCCAACCATTCCCATCCGTGCTCATCTGTGTAATCTGTGGCAACAACACAACCATATCCATCCGTGCTAATCTGCGTAATCTGTGTCAACATCACAACCATATCCATCCGTGTTAATCTGCGTAATCTGTGGCAACTTCACAACCATATCCATCCGTGCTAATCTGCGTAATCTGTGGCGACATCACAACCATACCCATCCGTGTTCATCTGCGTAATCTGTGGCAACATCACAACCATACCCATCCGTGTTCATCTGCGTAATCTGTGGCAACATCACAACCATATCCATCCGTGCTAATCTGCGTAATCTGTGTCAACATCACAACCATATCCATCCGTGTTGATCTGTGTAATCTGTGGCAACATCACAACCATATCCATCCGTGCTAATCTGCGTAATCTGTGGC
>JBIOHA010000042.1:0-13370 GCA_044448625.1 Chitinophagales bacterium
ACACCACTGTAAGGTCATGCATGTTTTTGCTACCGCTGGAAGGTGCATACATTGAAACCTCCCTGGTGGCAGGGGGAAATGCGTTGAGATATATTCCGCAAAAGCCAAGAGGATTTAAAGCAGCAGTGGAGGTGCAGATCATTGTTTCAGAAGGTAACAAGGTAATTAATTTCGACAAGTATCAGTTGAATACGCCAACAATTTACGACACATCTAAAATTGATTTCAGCATTATAGATCAGAAAAGATTATTTATCCCAAACAAAACAGTTTCAGTGGAGGTGAAGATCAAAGACCTTAACGACAGCACCAACACCTATGCTGTAACGGAAGTATTTCCTCCATTTATTGAAAATACTGTTCAGATATCAGATATTCAGTTCGTTGATACATTTAAAACCTCGTCAGCGCAAAATGCATTTACTAAAAATGGATTGGAAATGCAACCTTACCCGCTGAACTTTTTTCCGTCAACTAAAAATTCGATCATCTTTTATGGTGAGGTGTATAATACCGATAAATATTTGGAGGATGATCAGTTCATGATCACATATTCTATAAAGAACAGTTCCACTAAAGAATTAAACCAACGATTTTTCCAGTATAGCAAAGTTGACGTTCAACCTGTTGTTTCTTTCATAAAGGAAATTGATATTAAAGATCTGCCAGGTGGTAATTATGACCTGTATATTGAAGTGCGCAATAAAAAGAATGAGCTTGTCACATTAAAGACAATATTTATTCAGCGTGCAAATAATTCAGCGATCAATGCATGGGAAAATATTCAAATGATAAATACTTCCGGAACATTTGCCGATGATTATTCGGAGGAACAACTGGATTATTTTCTTGACGTAATAAAACCAATTGCAAGTTCTTCTGATCTTAACCTGATTGAATCATTAAGTTCAAGGGTTGAACCTGATATGAAGAAGAAATTTCTCTATAATTTTTGGGTGGAAAGAAATCCCGATGAGCCGTTTAAAGAATGGTTGAAATATCTCGAACTTGTAAAATCAGCAAATCAAAGTTTTGGCACACCATCAAAACCTGGTTATAAAACTGATCGCGGACGGGTATATCTGCAATACGGGCCCCCTTACGATGTTGTTACCAGTGTAAACGAGGCAGGTGCATATCCTTATGAAATATGGTTTTATACGCAGTTGCCCGACAGGCAAACCAATGTTGGGTTTGCTTTTTACGAGCCAACAATGGTTTCCAACGATTACCAGCTGATGCATTCAAACGCCCGAGGCGAATTACATGACCCGAGATGGAAGGTGCGGCTTTATGAGAATGTTGCATCGCCTTCAGAAGTTTTAAATTTCGATAACACCGAAGTGGAGGATAAGATCGGCGGTAACAGGGCGGTAGATATGTATGATTTTTAGTCTACCTTTACCTGTGCATGATACAGGAAGATATTCTGCAAAAACCCGTAGTTGCTCTTGTCATTCTGTCGTGGAACGGCAAAAAATTCCTTGAACAATTTCTTCTTTCAATTGTTAAACTTACCTACCAGCCGCTGGATATTTATATTGCTGATAATGCATCAACTGATGATAGCATAGCCTTTATAAAACAAAATTTTCCTTCTATTCATATCATCTCCTTAAAAAATAATGAAGGGTTTGCGAAAGGATACAATATTGCATTGAAAGAAGTTGTTGCTGATTATTATTTTTTAGTAAATCAGGATGTTGAAGTTACAGAAAACTGCATCGAACCATTACTTGAATTAATGGAAAGTGATATGAATATTGCTGCTTGTCAGCCAAAGATATTATCATTTAACAACAGGGATCAATTTGAATATGCCGGAGCTGCCGGAGGGTATCTCGATAAATTTGGATATGTATTTTGCAGGGGGAGAATTTTTGGATCGCTTGAAAATAATGAATCACAATATCAGCAAACGGAAGAAATTTTTTGGGCAAGCGGAGCTGCATTTTTTATCAGGGCCGAATTGTTTAAAAGATTTAAAGGTTTTGACGGCGATTTTGTTGCACATATGGAAGAGATCGATCTTTGCTGGCGATTAAAACGGGCCGGATATAAGATCATGTATGTTCCCGATTCTGTTGTTTATCATGTTGGTGGAGGAAGTTTAGCATCCGGTAATCCGCATAAAACTTATTTAAATTACCGGAACAACTTATTCATGATGTTCAAAAATTATGAATCAAGTGAATTAATTTGGAAATTACCGGTGCGGATCGGGTTTGAGAATGCCGCATTTTTTAAATCATTATTCGAGAGAAAATGGGGAGAAGCATTTGCGATCTTCAGGGCCGATTGGCATTTTGCAATCTCATTGCCGTTTCAATTAAAAAAGCGTTTTGATAATTGGAGAATTTATCACCGCAACAGGATCGATGTTTCCAGGGTGAGGAAGAAGGGATATTATGGGAAGAGTATTGTCTGGCAATATTTTATTAACAAGAAACGAAAATTTACTGATCTTTAAACCATGACGTATTAAACACAAAGGAACGCGGATGACGCTGATTAGGCTGATTAAACCAGATTTTTAAATGCGTGATAGGTTACAAATAAATTTTGATGCTTATTTAAATTTCTCTGCAGCTTTGCACCATCTGTGTGAAAAAGGGATAATGACCCGAGAGGGGTCAAATATTTGTAACAAAAGCACCCACCCCTAAGACACGGCCCCGAAGGGACCTCGATTTAAGAAATACAGGGCACAGGTAAAGCGGATGCGACTGACAAAAGACAGATTTGGTTTAAAATGCATAATGCAAAAAATAAAACAATATTTAATTAATTCCTTTGCGTCACTGCCCTTTTGCGCCTCTGCGTGAAAGGCTGTTAATGCATCTGCAGGACAACTTACTTTGTAAGAAAATAGTTTATCGCCAGTGCATAACCCTCTAACCCCAAACCGGCAATAAATCCAACGCACATTCCACTCAACACATCTTTATGTCTGAACTCTTCGCGGGCGAAGGTATTGGAAATATGAACTTCAACAACAGGAGTTGTGATAGATGCAATTGCATCGGCAATAGCAATGGAAGTATGTGAATATCCGCCGGCGTTTAATATAATTCCATCCGAAGAAAATCCTGCAGAATGGAGTTTGTCAACGAGGTTTCCTTCTGAATTGCTTTGAAAATAATCCAGATCAACATTAGGGAATCGCTGTTTCAGTTCAACAAAAAAATCTTCGAACGACCTGTTGCCATAAATTTCGGGTTCTCTAATACCTAGAAGATTGAGATTCGGTCCATTGATGATCGTAATTTTCATAACTGGACAAATTTACAATTATTCACAATTACAATAGCATAAGCAGTGACTGCGTTCATATCAAATCAAATTACCTTTTCATCGTGAACTGGCAACCTGCTATCAAAGAATTCAAATCCTATTTGCAATTAGAAAGATCTTTATCAGCTAATTCGGTGGAAGCATATGTTCGCGATATATCTAAATTAAATCAATACCTGGAGCTGAACCATGACACAACTTTCCCTGAACAAATAAAGCGAAAACACCTGGAGGGCTTTTTAATTTATTTACATCGCCTTGGAATGAATGATAAATCGCAGTCAAGAATAATTTCGGGTGTAAGGGCTTTTTATAAATTTTTATTGATGGAGGATCTGATCGATGACGACCCTTCGCAATTGCTTGATCTTCCAAAATTGCAACGAAAATTGCCAGATACATTGTCGTTTGATGAAATCACCAAATTGATAGATGCGATCGATCTGAGTACTCCCGAGGGACAACGCAACAAAGCAATTTTTGAAACATTATACAGCTGCGGTTTAAGAGTAAGTGAGTTGGTAGAATTGAAATTCTCGGAAATTTATTTTGATGTTGGATTTATTAAAGTACGTGGAAAAGGAGATAAAGAACGACTGGTTCCAATTGGCGAGTCTGCATTAAAATTCATTACCATTTATAAAAATACAGTGCGCAGTCATCTCAAGATCCAAAAGGGCTTTGAGGATCATGTATTTTTAAATCGCCGCGGAAAAAAACTAACGAGGGTTTATATTTTCATGTTGTTAAAAGAGTTAGCCGAAAAGGCTTCAATAAAAAAGTCCATTTCACCGCATACGTTCCGTCATTCATTTGCCACGCATTTAATTGAAGGTGGTGCCGACCTCCGGGCAGTTCAGGAAATGCTTGGGCATGAATCCATCACAACTACTGAGATCTATACCCATATTGACCGCGAATTTTTGCGATCAACCTTGGTGCAGTTTCATCCGAGGTTTAAGTGAGCGGGTAATGGCTTTAACCTCCGAATTTTCGATTCTTATTTAGAATGCCCGCAACTGCTTCATCAGGGCACCTTTATATTTAAATTTTACACATTAAATTTGCACCTCATTATTTGCCCGGGTGGTGAAATTGGTAGACATACCAGCTTGAGGGGCTGGCGCCCGCAAGGGTGTGCAAGTTCGAATCTTGTCCCGGGCACTTTTTATTAATGTGACTCTACGTAATTTTTGAAGTTGTCGAGAATTGCCTGCCATCCACTCCGTTGAATTTCATGTGGATGAATACTTTCTGCCTCAAATGTTTCAACAACTTTGGTAGTAGTACCTTCATGTGAAAATTCGATCTTTACTTTTCTGGCATCCGTGATCGAATATTCAATTAATTTATGTTGCTCTACATTTGTATAAATCCCGTCGAAATCAAAGCTCACGCTGCCGTCCTTTGCCGACATGGTAGTAAGGAATTTTCCACCTGTCCTCAAATCATTTTCAGCACGTGGTGCATACCAATCGTCGGACGCATGGCACCATTGCGTGATATGCTCCGGCTTGTTCCAATAATCCCAAACTTTTTCAACTGATGCATGTACAGTTGCTTCAACCGTGATAGATGTTTTGTTTGATGTATCCATTTTTACTCCAGGTTTTATTGTAAGTCAATAGTTGTTGATATGATCGTCATCAAATTTCAGTTTTCTGCAATAATAATAATAAAACAGGAAGTTCTTTTTCATATCTGAATAGTTTACCCTGCTCTTTCATAATAGCTTCTCACAAGACCGTTTGACTGAACAGCCGTCCGGTTATGTTTAAACCTGAACATTGTATCCATCTCGCCAAATAAAGGAATTCCTTTTCCGATTATTACAGGGGCCTTTGAAATGATGAGCTCGTCTATAAGATCGTCTTTCAAAAAATCCTGTATCACCTTGCCTCCATCAACATAAATGGTTTTAAATCCATTTTCTGAAAGATGTTGCAACAGTTTTGCTGGGCGCATCGATAGCAAGGTAGCTTTCCCTATCAAATGCTCAGGAATTTCTTTCATGCTATTACTTAAAACGAATACTTTTTTTTCATATGGCCATGTAGGGAAAGTAAGCACCTTTTCAAATGTGTTCTTTCCCAT
Organism: Chitinophagales bacterium; assembly: GCA_044448625.1. Classification (GTDB taxonomy): domain Bacteria; phylum Bacteroidota; class Bacteroidia; order Chitinophagales; family BACL12; genus UBA7236. Next base: position 5,389 of record JBIOHA010000042.1, read on the forward strand.
TACAATCGCATCGATCCGCACCATTAATTCTTCAAAAGCTACAATTGCTTCTTCATTTGCATATTGCGTCAACCATTCAATGTCACCATCCTTTCCTGCGATATATCCGTCGAGGCTCGTTCCGATATAAACGATCGTTTTCATTTTATTTTTTCCGGTGAATTTTTTTATAATAATTGGAAGCAATGATAGACAGCGGGATGCCGATGGCAATAATAAGGATGAGCGCATTTATAATAATACTCTCAACAACCCATGGTCGATGCGGTATCCTGGTATTAGGAACTACAATTAGATTCATCACCAGCCAAATAAACAATCCATATAAAATGCCTGTAAGTATTTTGGACTTTGAGAAAAATTTCAATTTTGGATATAGCCAAAAGAAAATGATCGTGAAAATGAAAGCATTGAGGTAATGTAAACAAAAACCTGCCAAATACATTATTAATCCTCCTTGATATGCCGATGCACCAAAAATTGCGCTGGCGATATAAGGTAAAATGACGGATGGATCGTCGCCGGTTTTGATATAATAATGGATGCATGCAGAAAGCAGGTCGAGGGTGCCAACTAAAAGCCAGGCTTTTATTCTAATCAGATTTGATTGCTTCATCGTAAATCTTCTAGTGATTTTTCCATACAAACACTATTTTCAATACCCGCATATTGGCCATAATTTTTTATGACCTGGTAACCCGATTTTTGATATAACTGAATTGCTTCCGGTTGTTTTTTTCCCGTTTCTAAAATGCATCCGGAATAATTTAATTCTGATGCCCATTTTTCTAATTCATTCAAAATTTTTTCTCCTACGCCCCGCCCGCGATGTTCGGATAATACAAACATGCGTTTTATTTCGACTTTTGCCTGGTCATACCTTTTGAATCCACCGCATCCAATAGGGTTTCCATTGATATAACAAACGATCGCATTTTTAATATTTTCAATTTTATTAAACTGTGCATAAAAAATGTGATCATTGCCGTCGCGGATCTTCAGATCCTCATCAAGCAATGCAACCAAATATTGAAAATCTGAATTATCTGAAGTTGTTCTTTGGAAATTCATATAATCATCACTCAAGCAAGCCGCTAAATTATAAATGAAGGTAAAACTAAGAAAAAGGAAAATTACTAACTGGAGGTATTAAATAATCACATTTCCCGAACCGGATCGATCCTGTCTCTGACATATTTTTTTAAATTCACCCAAAAGGCGAGTATCATATAGAGAATAAGAGGTGAGCCGAGTGCGAGAAAAGAAACATACACAAACCAAAGGCGAACACGGCTGGAGGCAATACCCATTTTTTCACCCAGCCACGAACAAACTCCGAAGGCCCCGGTTTCTATGAGATGTTTTAGTTTGTATAACATGATCAGCTTATCACAAAAATTATACATTTTTTTCACATTTCAAAATGCGGTGACCCATGGCGCACTCAAGACAACGTTTGTTTGTGCAATAATTATTTTTGAGTTCCAGCAGCCCCTGGCTTTCGCCGGCGTGTTTCGGAGTTATTCCCAGATCTATCCAGTTGCGGATGATATTATTATTCTCTGCTTCAATGTTTTCAAGAATATCGGTGGCACGGGTAATAAATTGATCATCGCCATTTATCCTTCCATATAAAAATAATAAAGGCGATATGGTGTTGATGAGAATAAGGTCTATCATGTCATTTCCCATTAATGCGGATTTAGCCGGCGCTGCTTTTTTAAAATGATAATGTTCTTTCCAGTAGTCGGCGGCTTTTACTTTAAATAGCGTTTTTATTTTCTTAACATCTTTTAATTCGAGTATACGGGAAAATATTTTATCATTCTTCGCAACAAAATCTGCGAGCTGACTCATGCGCATAGTTGGAAAATTGGCAGGTCGCATCCGGAGAAATTTCCACTCCAGCAATCGTATTCCTTCCAGTTCGTATTTTTTCTGGAGAAATTTATATTCGGCCTGAAGTTGATGCGGATATACCTCGCGAAAGCCTCCTTCAAGAAAACCCGCCTGACCGAATAGCAAAGCTTCCACCTGCATCGGATTATTGATATGTTTTAATATTGTTTTAAATGGCAAACTTCTCGCCACCCGCTCAAATGGTTCTGCATTTATATTGGTGCCGAGGTTGCGTGCAATTAACTGAAAACATGTTTCTTCCCAGTCGTTCTTATTTAAATACAGCCGCTGTTCGAAATTAAGTGCCTTTTTCTCGATACGTTCGGTCAATAATCTTGTGAGTTGCTCCTTAATAATTATTTCAGGAATGTTACGGATATTTTTTTCGCAGGGTATCCATGCGCTGGTTTGCATCATGAAATTATAAACAGAAACAAGCTGGTCATCAATTAATCCTTTTAATATCAGGGTGGGTAATTTATTTTCTTCATCATCATGTTCATATACCACATGCAGTATTACGTTATCATAGGCTCGGTCGCCAGGGTGATGGTGGTTTTTCCAGTCGCTGGTTTTAATATGTATCTCCACATTCCCTGCCCAGGTGGTTTCACCAATTTTAATTCTCGCATTAGTGAAGTCAGGACCGGAATGAAAATTATGCGTCCCGGAATTAATGATAAGAATATTTTCACCTTCCGTTGTTTGCAGCAGAGATGAATTGAATAATTTCATTTTCCAGATATACTGGATGAATGCTTCGTTCATTGGTTTTTTAAGAGGAAGGTATATTTTTCAAATATCAAAAAAGTAGATTAAAGCAAGTGTATTCGAATTTAAGCGGTTAGCCGCCCGCAGATAAACGCAGATTTTCGCAGAAAAGGGTCTCATAAATGCGGATATATCCGACTATAGACGGTTAAGCATCTGCAGGTTTATACTGATTTTCGCATTATTGCAATTAATAATTTATTCAATGACTGAAAATGAGATTTCTTATTTGATCAGAGGTTGCATTTTTGAGGTTTATAATCACCTCGGTCCGGGTTTATTGGAATCGGTTTATTTAAATGCATTATGCGTCGAATTTGAATTAAAAGGGATCCAATATCGAAAGGAAATGGGGTTACTTGTTTTTTATAAGGGAAGGAAACTTGATTTAGGATTTCGGGTTGACCTATTTGTTGAAAGCAAAGTAATAATTGAAGTTAAATCACTTGAAAATATTTTAGACCGCCACCACCTCATCGTTTTAAATTATGTCAGATTATTAAAGATGAAACTTGGCATTCTTGTAAATTTCAATACGCTTGAAATTGAAAAATCTATTTTCCGGAAAGTAAATAATTTATAACCTAATTCATCTGCGTAAATCTGCGTTTATCTGCGGGCGGTACCTACTACATCTCACCAAGCAAATCGCTCATTGTTTTTTGAATTGCTTTTGCCCTTTCACGTGCAGACTCTGCAAAATCTTCACTATCGGATGCGTAAATAATATCTCTTGTAGAATTAACGATCAATCCGCAATCCTTATTCATTCCGTTTTTTGAGATCGTGTGAAGATCACCGCCCTGAGCACCTACACCCGGAACAAGAAAGAAATGATCGGGAGCCAATTTTCTGATATGCAAAAACTGGTCAGGATGCGTTGCACCAACTACGAACATGGTATTATTTTCATTTCCCCATTGCTGAGCTTTTTTAATTACACGTTCAAATAATTGTTCGCCATTTTCATTCATCAATTGAAAATCTTTACTACCGGGATTTGAAGTGAGCGCTAAAATTATCACCCATTTATTTTCGAATTTTAAAAATGGGGTCACAGAATCTTCTCCCATATATGGTGCAACTGTTATTGCATCAAAATTCATCGCTTTAAAAAAAGCTTCAGCATATTTTGAAGATGTATTTCCAATATCGCCGCGTTTTGCATCCGCTATCGTAAAATGCTGATCGCCGATATAATCAATTGTTTTTTCTAATGTATTCCAACCTTTGCTGCCATTGGCTTCATAAAATGCGATATTCGGTTTGTAAGCAACACAGAGATCGCGGGTGGCATCAATTATTTGTTTATTGAATTCAAAAATGGGATCGTTGTAATTTTTTAAATGCGGAGGAATTTTTTCAATATCGCTGTCCAATCCAACACAGAGATAGGATCTTTTTTGTTTGATTTTGGTGATGAGTTGCGCTCGGGTCATTGAAATAAGGAATGAGGAATTAGGAATAAGGAATAGCGGAAAATCTTGAAATTAATGAATAATGAATAATGAGTAATGAGTAATGAGCAATGAGCAATGAGTAATGAGTGGGGGAAGAGGAATGAGGAATAAAGGAATGAGGAATGCTGATGAGCGGTGGTTATTATTCGTGATGAATACATTTCAGGCATCGACTGTCATTATTCCTTTTATCTCGGGGATGGCATTTTTTATACTTTGTTCAACACCGGCCTTCATGGTCATAAAACTCATCGGGCAGCTTTCACAGGCCCCAAGGAGTTTTACTTTCACTATCATGTCGTCGGTTATTTCAACAACTTCAATATCACCACCATCTTTGTTTAAATAAGGGCGAATGGTGTCGAGACTTAATTCAACTTTCTTATAAATATCCTCGGTAATGATCATTTATTGCAAAGTTAGTTAATTGGTATCAGGTATCAAGTATCAAGAATCAAGTATCTGGAAGCGGGATGGAAACAGGAATGGCAGTGGCAGTCGCAGCTGGCAGTGATAAACCCTGCAAACCTTGCCAACTTTGATAACTTGGCATTAACCCAGAACTCAGAACTCAGAACTCAGAACCCAGAACTCAGAACCCAGAACAACGTGTTTTCACCTCACTATCTCCACTACCTTCGTCGCCGCCCTCTCCTCATTCCTAATCGAAATAAATCTTGCGGTATTATTAATTACCTCTTCAAAAGCGGTGAGTGTAACTGGATCATCATCCCTTAACACAACCGGTTTGCCGGCATCACCACCTTCGCGAATGGATTGAACCAATGGAATTTGACCGAGCAGGGGAACTTTCAATTCGTCAGCCAATGATTTTCCTCCTCCTTTACCAAAAATGAAATATTTATTTTGTGGCAATTCTTCAGGGGTGAAATAAGCCATATTCTCCACTATCCCGATTATAGGGACATTGATATTTGCCATTTTAAACATGCCTGCAGCTTTGCGGGCATCAGCCAGGGCAACATCCTGTGGCGTGGTAACTATAATTGCTCCTGTTACTGGAACCGTTTGAACAAGGGTGAGATGAATGTCGCCGGTTCCTGGCGGGAGGTCAATAACGAGATAATCCAATTCTCCCCATAAACAATCAGAAACAAATTGCTTTAGAGCACTGCTCACCATGGGTCCTCTCCATACTACCGCCTGGGTTTGATCAACAAGAAAACCTATCGACAATGCTTTGACCCCGTATTTTTCGAGCGGGATCATCATCGCTTTCCCATTTTGGTCGATCACTTTGGGGCGCTCATTTTCCAGGCCGAGCATGATTGGAACTGACGGTCCATAAATATCAGCATCCATCAAACCAACATTAGCGCCTGTTTTTGCGAGACCTAATGCCAGGTTAACGGCCACGGTAGATTTACCCACCCCACCTTTTCCTGAACAAACTGCAATGATATTTCTAACTCCCGGCAGCAACTGTTCATTATTTCCCCTCACCGATGAAACCCTCGAACTCATGGTAATATCTACGATCGCTTCTTTGTCAACCAAATGTTTTACAGCTGTAATGCATGCATGTTTTATCTCCTCCTTCATCGGGCATGCAGGGGTGGTGAGCTCAACGGTAAAACTTACATTTTTTCCATCTACCACTATATGCTTCACCATTCCCAGACTCACAATATCCTTTTTCAGATCGGGGTCGTCGACATTTTTCAGCGCATTCAAAATATTGGTTTCAGTAAGATTCATATTATCATTTTCATGTCAAAGTTACACCGTTAAGAACAAAGAGAACCCGATTTTGGTTACAGGGTTACCGACAAAAAAAATGGTGCGAGGGCTTGTTTGTGAGACAGAAATTTATCTTTGCACCGAACTAACAGATCGAGATGGCAAAAAATTTAATGATAGTTGAGTCACCGGCGAAAGCAAAAACGATAGAAAAATTTTTGGGAAAAGATTTTATGGTGAAGTCGTGTTACGGGCATATCCGCGATCTTGAAAAAACAAATTTCGGCATTGATTTCGAAAATAATTACGAGCCAAAATATATTATTTCAGCAGATAAAGAAGCCATTGTAAAAGAGTTAAGAAAGTTGGCAAAAAATGCAGAAGTATGGCTGGCAACGGATGAGGACCGCGAGGGAGAAGCAATATCATGGCACTTGTCGCAGGTGCTTGATCTCGATGCAAAACATGCAAAACGCATTGCATTTCATGAAATAACAAAAAAAGCAATTGAGGCAGCGGTAAAAAATCCCAGGAACATCGACCTGAATTTAGTTGATGCGCAACAGGCGAGAAGAATTTTGGATCGTATTGTCGGTTTCGAATTATCTCCACTCTTATGGCGGAAGATAAATATGAAGACTTCGCTGTCGGCAGGGCGGGTGCAAAGTGTTGCTGTGCGATTAATTGTGGAGCGTGAGCAGGAGATCACTGCTTTTGATTCTGCATCTACATATAAAATAACAGCAAATTTTACGGTGAAGGATGATAATGGAAAAGAATATATTTTAAAATCCGAATTACCTGAAAAATTTGAAAAGGAAGATGACGCAAATTCATTTTTAAAAGATTGTATCAATGCAAAATTTTCTGTTGCTGAAATTGCAGTGAAGCCGGCAAAGAGAACACCATCGGCACCATTTACCACTTCAACCCTGCAGCAAGAGGCAAGCACTAAACTTGGTTTTTCCGTTTCGCGTACAATGGTGATCGCTCAAAAATTATATGAAGAGGGACATATCACCTACATGCGTACCGATTCGTTGAATTTAAGTGAACAGGCAATTGATGCGGCAAAAAACGAGATCGTAAAAAATTATGGGGAGAGATATTCCAACCCGAGAAAATTCAAGACAAAATCATCGGGAGCACAGGAGGCACACGAAGCAATTCGCCCTACTTATATGGAAAACCAGGAGGTAGATGCTGATTTTGATGAGAAAAGATTATATAAACTAATATGGAAGAGAACCATGGCATCGCAAATGGCGGATGCTGAATTGGAAAAAACAATTGTAGATATTGATATTTCGACACGGAAAGAAAATTTAGTTGCAAAAGGAGAGATAATTAAATTCGACGGGTTTCTAAAAGTGTATACAGAAGCGCTTGAGGATGTGAAAGATGATGACGCAACAATTCTTCCTCCATTAACAAAAGGACAAAGTTTAAGTTTGATAGAAATGTTTGCTGCGCAAAAATTTTCGAAACCTGCAGCGAGATATACCGAAGCGAGTTTGGTAAAAAAATTAGAGGAACTGGGAATTGGAAGGCCATCAACCTATGCTCCTACAATTTCCACCATACAAAAAAGAGAATATGTGGTGAAGAAAGACAGGGAAGGTATTGTGAGAGAAGCTGTTCAATACGAATTGCGAAATAATAAAATTGAGCGGAAGGTAGTTAACGAAAATTACGGTGCTGAACGACAAAAATTATTTCCTACCGACCTAGGCGGTTTAGTAACGGAGTTTTTAATTACCAATTTCCCAAAAATTTTAGATTATAATTTTACTGCAAACGTTGAAGAGCAGTTTGACGAAATTGCAATTGGCAAAATTGAATGGCATAAAATGATAGATGATTTTTACAAGCCATTTAATGAGCATCTTAAAATGACAAAACTGACTGCTCAAAAAATTACTGGTGAAAGATTCCTGGGAAATCATCCGGATAACGGTGAGCCAATGAAAGTAATGATGGGAAAATACGGCCCGATGGTTGTTATGGGAGAAACTTTAGATCCGAAAGAATTAAAGAATAATCCCGATGCGAAAAAACCAAAATTCGCAGGCCTGTTGAAGGATCAGAATATGGCCGATCTTACTTTGGATGATGCATTAAGATTATTTGAGTTGCCGAAAACGATTGGAA
>JBIOHA010000043.1:0-13259 GCA_044448625.1 Chitinophagales bacterium
ACCATATTCTTCATAATACATTTTAATTCCATTTACAGCAGCATATTTGCCTTCAACATGCTGAAAATTTTCACCGGCATTGTTAAGGGTTCTGGCAGCATTTACGGTTTTTTGAGCATATATATTTCCGCAGATGAATGTTGCTGCTGCAAAAACAAAAATTATTCTATTCATAATTGATTTATTACCAGCATTAAAGATAAGTGAATTCTCAACATTCGATGTAAAAGACTTTGTTTCTGCAGCCTTTCGTAACTTTGCCTGAATGAAAATATTCTGTATTGGCCGGAATTATTCTGAGCATGCAAAGGAAATGCAAAATGAAATTCCAGAGGCACCTGTTGTTTTTATGAAACCTCCCACAGCAATTTTAAAGGGTAATGACTTTTATATTCCTGATTTTTCAAGTGATATGCATTATGAATGTGAGCTGGTTTACCGCATTGGTAAAAACGGAAAACATATAGATGAAAAATTTGCGGATAACTATATCAATGGAGTAACAGTGGGAATTGATTTTACTGCGAGGGATGTGCAGGCAAACCAAAAGAAAAAAGGCTTGCCTTGGGAAATTGCAAAAGCATTCGACAATTCTGCGGTAACCGGAACGTTCAACACAACTGACAACCAAATACTTTCTAAGGCCCTCTCTTTTAGTATGCATAAAAACGGAGAAACAGTTCAGTCAGGGAATTCGGATGAGATGATATTTAATGTTTCTACGATATTAGCATATATCTCGAAATTTTTTACCCTGCAGCAGGGCGATCTTTTATTTACAGGCACGCCGGCTGGTGTAGGCGCTGTTTCCCGTGGCGATATCCTTGAAGGTTTTTTGGGAGGTGAAAAAAAATTTGCTATCAACGTCAAATAAACAAGCCGCTGGAGTAATTCACTCAATAACTTTATAGCTTTGCAGCAAAATCAAAAATCCATTATAACCATTCATGAATCAAAAGGAAACGCTTGAAATGGTGGAGATAAAAATTCTCGTTGAGGCTTACCGGAAAATGTTTACCAGTAAGGTAATGAGCGAGATCTTCAATGAGAATAGGCAAACCTGCATTTTTGTTCACGCTAATTCACGGGGCCATGAAGCTATTCAGCTCGCTATGGGTATGCAACTGAAGAAGTCGGACTGGGCGAGTTTATATTATAGAGATGATTCAATACTGATGGGTATGGGCTGGAAACCCTCCCAGATCATGCTTCAGTTAATGGCAAAAGCTGATGATCCTTTTAGTGGCGGACGAAACTATTATTGCCACGCCAGCTACAAAGGCGACCAGTTTCCTCAAATGATACATCAATCTTCTGCAACTGGTATGCAGGCGATCCCAACAACGGGAATTGCCCAGGGTTTACAATATTTGGAACAACAGGGATTATTGAATTCTGCAAATGAAAATCCTTTGGTGGTTTGTTCACTTGGCGACGGGGCCATGACGGAAGGAGAAGTATCGGAGGCATTGCAATTTGCTGTATTAAAACAATTACCCATCATTTATCTTGTTCAGGACAATGATTGGGGAATTTCTGTTTACCGTGATGAAGCCAGGACGATGGACGCCTACGAATATGCCGGAGGATTTAAAGGATTGCGCAGAGTTAGGGTTGACGGCTCAAATTTTCTGGAGAGCTGGAATTGTGTTAAGGAAGCGATCGGTTATGTGCGCATCAACAAAAAACCGGTGCTGATACATGCGAAAGTCCCCTTGCTGGGTCATCATACCAGTGGTGTAAGAATGGAAATGTATAGATCAGATGAAGATCTGCGAGAACATCACAGCCGTGATCCACTTCCAAAATTGCGACAGTTATTACTTGAATCAGGAATAAGCCACGATGATATCGTTAAACTGGAAGAACATATTGATATGGAAACCAGGGGAGATTTTGCTAATGTGGTGGCCGCTCCTGATCCCGAACCCTCAACGCTCGAACTCTTTGAATTTGCTGAATCACCAATAAAAGAGGAACAGGGAACCCGTGAGCCCGAAGGTGTTGAAGTGGTAAACATGGTGGACGCTGCTTTGTTTGCAATGGATGAAATTTTAGCAAAACATCCCGAGGCATTATTTTATGGACAGGATGTTGGAAAACGTTTGGGTGGTGTTTTCAGGGAAGCGGCAACACTTGCTGCCAAGCATGGCGACCACAGGGTTTTTAATACTGCCATTCAGGAAGCATACCTTGTTGGGTCAACAATGGGAATGAGCGCAGTTGGTGCAAAGCCTGTAGTGGAAATTCAATTTGCTGATTATATATGGACAGGAATTAACCAACTGGTTTCCGAATTATCGAAATCATTTTATCTCACCAATGGAAAATGGAATGTTCAAACTATAATTCGAATTCCAATTGGTGCTTATGGTTCCGGTGGACCCTATCATTCAGGTTCCATTGAATCATCCATAACGGCAATAAAGGGAATTAAAGTTGTTTACCCGAGTAATGCTGCCGATATGAAAGGATTATTAAAAGGTGCATTTTATGATCCTAATCCGGTTGTCATGTTTGAGCATAAAGGATTATATTGGAGTAAAGTACCCGGAACAAATGCGGCAAAAAATATTCAACCGTCTGAAGATTATATTATTCCTTTGGGTAAAGCAAGAATTTTTCAACATGCTGATGACGAAAAAATAAAGCATGGAGAAAGCATTGTTGTAATCACTTATGGTATGGGTGTACACTGGGCATTAAATGCATCGAAAAAATTTCCCGGCCAGGTGGAAATATTAGATCTCCGCACATTATATCCCTACGACTGGCAGGCAATAAACGATTCAATAAAAAAACACAGCAAATGTTTTATTCTCACCGAAGAACCAATAATGAATTCATTTGCACAAGCACTCGCAGGAAGAATTTCTGCCGAGTTGTTCCGTTATCTCGATGCACCGGTTAAAATGATTGGTGCAAAAAATCTTCCTGCAGTACCATTAAATTCAGGTTTAGAAAAAGCCATGTTGCCAAATGCTGAAAAGGTAGGACTGGTGATAGAAGAATTACTGGGTTGGTAGTTTGAAACCTCACTATATTTGAATAGCCGTATTATTTTATTATCTTTGCCGTATAAAGCAAGATTATGGATGTAAAGGTTACGATGAGTTTTAATGCTGAGATTATTGAAAAAGCTAAAAAGTTTGCCGCTGAACACAATATTAGCCTGAGCAGGTTAACAGAGTTTCTATATTCAAGGATAACAACCGGCAATTATAAAACGCTCGAAGATATTCCAGTTGCAGATTGGGTAATGAAAGTTGCCGAAGGCGATGCGCTATATATTACTAAACAAAAGAAAAGGAATTTAAGGAATAAAGAGTACTTCAATTCGCGTAAATGAAAATATTTCTTGATGCGAATATCCTGATATCTGTGCTAAATAAAGAGTATCCTGTTTTTTCTTATAGCTCAAGAATACTTAGCCTAAACCCTAAAAAATTTCAATTAACAACATCGCCGGTTTGCCTTGCAATTGCTTTTTATTTTTCTTCCAAAAAATCGGGTTCTAAAGCCGCGAAAAAGAAAATTGAAATTTTAATGCAGCATATCAATATCACGGAGATCAATAAAGAAATAGTGGTTGATGCATTAAAAGACAAAAAGGTTATTGATTTTGAAGGCGGCATTGAATATTATTCAGCATTGCATTCCGGTTGCACTTGTTTAGTTACTGAAGATAATAATGATTTTTATTTTTCGAAAATACCGGTACTTGGTGCTGAACAATTTTTACAGCAATATTTGTGATTAAAAACAAAAAAAGGGATATCTCTACGACATCCCTTTATGAAAACGCTAATTAAAAACTTATTCTATTAATAATTTTGAAATCAACTCCCCCGAATTATTTCTCAATTTAATGATATAATTACCGGGGGTGAGATCAATAGTATTTAATTTCAGAATATTTCCGGAAACACTGCTATATGCAATATCCATTTGCTGACCGGTCAAATTAAATACCTCAATTACATCTGCAGAAAAATTATTTAATTCCAAAATAACATATTCATTTGCAGGGTTCGGATATATGGTGATTGATACAGGATCAACTGAAGTTATCGCAGTAAATTGTATCAGATCACATTTTGTATTTTCTCCATATCCGTTTGTTGCAGTTAAACAAACATTATAAGAACCTGTTGTTGCGTAAGTATGTGATGGATTTTGCAATGTTGATGTTGCGGCATCGCCAAAATCCCACGCCCATGAAGTTGGAGAATTAGTAGATAAATCTGTAAAAACAAATGTTAACCCGGTATGCGAATAAGTAAAATCAGCAAGTGGTATCAATGCTGTAGTTGAATCAATTACAACGGGCAAACAATACACTTCAAATCCAAGGGCATTTGTTGCGGTAAGACAAACAGTATAGGTATTATCTTCAGCGAAAGTGTGTACCGGATTTTGCAAAGTGCTTGTTCCACCATCACCAAAATTCCAGCTCCATGATGTTGGTGCATTCAATGTGAGATCAGTAAATGTAACAGTTGGGTCACCGGTATATGAAAATGCTGCATCAGGTGGCAAAGTGCAGGTAACCGAACTGCAATAATCATCGCTGCCGTATGGGTTATTCACATTAAGGCAAACATTATATGTTCCTGCAACTGCATATTCATGAACAGGGTTTACTTCATTGCTAAATGTGCCATCACCAAAATCCCAGGTATTGCAACCAGTTGCATTTGTAGAAATATTGGTAAATGTTACTTCAGCAAGATCGGAGAGATAAGTAAATCCTGCAACCGGCATTGAGGGTACAAAATTATCTGCATCCCAAACATTATATAAAATATTATTAGTAACCACGGGGTCGCCTTCAATAAAAATTCCCGGTTCATTATCCTGTTGCCAGATACCGTGAATTTTTCCTCCTGCTACGCGATCATTTAAATAAATATAAAAATTTTCATCACCGCTTTCTGCTGTTTTAGTTAAGTTAAAAGGCATTGTCCATGTGTCGCCACCATCATCAGAATACATTCCGAAAAGATCGCGAAACGATTGCGCATTAAAATTCAGCGGGTCATCATAAATATCTGTGTATTCAATTTTCATCGGAAAAATCAGGTATAATCTTCCTGTAACAGGATCCCAGGTTCCGGCAGGGTTGGATGAAATTCCGGCACTTCTATAATTAATTGTACTCATTCCGATGCCTGCATAAGGGTTGCCGGTACAATCTTCATCAATCCAGTCGATTTCAGTATCAATAACTTCAGCGGCAGCCATTCCAGTACGCCAATGCCAAATTCCCGATGTTCTCCAGTTGATATTATAAAATCCTGCAAAGGCATCACTGTAAATTCTATAATAACCTGAAAAAACATGGAGTGTTCCATCGTCTTCCATTATCATATCGTGATAGCCGTCGTTCGTACCGATCGTATCGGTAATTCCATCAAGATCAATATCAGTTTGAACAGTACCGGTATAATTATCGTATGGAAAATCAATGACGTCGGTGCGCTCCCAGGTTCCGTCGGCACCATAATCATCAGAATGCAATAAAATAAGATCGGAATTTATCATCCCGAATAAAACATAAACATCCGAACCATGTGCCTTCACCTGGTATGAATCTGCACCATTAAATATGGAAGGAACACCATCGGCAACAGTTAAAAATGGGAGGACATAATTTAATATTGTCCATGTTGCACCTCCGTCGTCAGAACGCGAAAAATGGAGATTTGTAATCAACTGTGTATCTGCATTAACAACATATAATATATCTGTTCCATCTTCACAATCGGTAACAGGCCAAATGCCTCTTATATCATCTGAGCCGGTAAGCTCTGTCCATGTGTTGCTGCCAATCGCATCATTGGCAAATAATTTTATTCTGCTTGTTAAGGCATCATGAGAAATAATTAATTCGTGATCTTCAATTTTTTGGATCTCTCCAAATCCGCATCGCACAGTTTCCACTCTGGCAGTTGGCAATGGCCCCCAGGCTACACCGTCAAAATGCTGATAAAACATTCCTCTGTCCCCAAAGAGAGTTGTAGGGTCTGTCGATCCTGTCCAGATTGCAGAGATCTGACCATCATCATACACTTTGATACGGTTTTTTGAAGCGTTATTGGATTGTACATCGTAGGTAGTGTTCCCGATCAATGTCTGAGAAAACCCTGAAGCTGCTGAGTAAATAATTAAGGCAAGGAGTAGATATTTTTTCATTTTGATATGGATTTAAGTGAAAAAAATATTGAAAAAGTAAAATTAAAATAATTAGCCCCCAGTGCTGTTCATGGTTAAGCGAAATTAATAAATATCCTCACCATAAATAAAAAATCTCCTGCAGAATTAACTGCAGGAGATAAAATATTTAATTCGGCCGATTACTCAACCACGATGGAAGATGCAGAAATATCATCTCCCGATTTAATGATCACTTTATACAAGCCGGAAGCAAGTCCATCCATATAGATCTCTGCAACATGCTGATCACTTGTGATCTCATCATTGCTTTGATAAACAACCTGACCCATTGCATTAACGATAAAGATCTCAGCCAGTGAGTTCTCAAATCCTGTCAATGATATTCTGAAATTTCCATCAGAAGGGTTAGGGTAGATCAATATTGAAGAAGGAATATCGCCTTGTCTTAATAATGTGGTAAAATATACCGATTCAGAAAACGGAGAAATTATACCATCATCATAACAAACGGTTTTGACCCTGAAACCATAAGTTGTTCCGGGATTTAATTTTCCTTCAGCAATAAAATATGAATTTGTTGTTGGTCGCTTTTTACCTATTGTTTCAGGGAATGCGGTATTCCAAAAACTGAGGACATATTGTGCTGCACCTACAACTTCATCCCAATGCAAAGTTGCACCGGTTGCAGTTATGCCATCAACATATAGTCCTGAAGGTCCGGTAACATAGTCGCATGCAGGAGGAGTAATTTCACCAAAGTCGGCGAGATCAATTCCGTTATACAGGATATAATTGGTATCAACTGGATCAAGATCGGTGATCGCTGTTCCGGGATACATATCACGTTGCCATACCATATGCACTTTTCCATCTACTACTTCTGGATAAACTGAGGTATAAACATTTTCCTGCTGGGTTGCTGCAGTATTTGTAAAATTTACCGGTGTTGACCATGATGTGCCGCCATCTGCGCTAAATACTCCAAAAACATCTCTATACGACTGAGCAGATAAGTTCAACGGATCACCAAACAGGTCGGTGTATTCAATAGGCATTGTATAAGTAAGATAAATATTTCCGGTTGCATTATCTATTGCAGCACCAGGCATCGAAGTGAGTCCGGGATAACGGTAATGTGAACGGAAAAGTCCGATGCCGGCATCCTCATCATTCAATCCATCAGTATTATCCCAATCTAAAGTGAGATCAATTTTTTGAGCTGTAGGCATTCCGGTTTTCCAATACCAGATGCCCATTGCATTGTTGTAATCATACGACCAGAATGAGCCTATTCCATCATTATATATTTTTACATATCCTGAAAATACATGCACATTTCCGGAAGCATCAATAAACATATTATGGTAGCCATCGGTTGTTTCAATAATATCAGTTACAAAATCACCATCTACATCTGTTTGCGCCAAACCATCATAGCTGTTTAAAGGAAAATCATGGATAACAGTATTTGTCCATGTTCCCGGATCGCCATTCGATGCTGAATGCAATAGCACAAGATCAGAATTCACCATTCCGAATAAAATATACACGTTGGTTCCATAAACACCGATCTGGTAAGTTTCAGCAGCTGCAACAAGGCCAACCGACAATCCTGGAATTCCTTCTGCACCAGTTAAAAAAGGTACTGTTGTATTTGCAACAGCCCAGGTGAGACCACCATCATCGGAGCGAGAAAAACGGAGCTCTGATGGAGGATTTGCGTTCGCATTGATCATATAGATATCGTCTGTTCCTTCAGGACAATATCCCATAGGCCAGAAACCGGTAATATCATCAGAGCCGGCAAGTTCTGTCCAGACAGTACCGCCGATAGCTGTATTTGCATATAACTGAATTGCAAGTGCAGCACCATCGTGACAAATAGAAACTTCATGCGTACCCACAGTCAGTATTTCACCAAAACCTGTTAGGGAAGTTTCGTTGCGAACAGTTGGTAGGGCGCCCCAGGTAACACCATTGTAATTGTTATAAAACATTCCCCTGTCGGCCGGGCTTCCAGGAGGTATGTATGCATAATTTGTGGAACCGGTCCATAATCCTGAGATCTTCCCGTCATCATAAACGCGGATACGGTGTTTTGCCCCATTATTGGTTTGCACATCATAAGATGTTTTTCCTATCACCGTTTGGGAAAATAATGCCGTCGTTGATAACGCAAGCATAAGGAGTGTAAAATACTTTTTCATTGATTTATCATTTTTAGATGTGAAAGAATTTTATGTTCAAATTTACATTTAGTTTGGATAAAAAAAGGAAATAGCAGCATTTGTTTTTTGGGTAAATAATGACACACTTCCCTATCTTTGTGATGTTTAATGAAATTTCACCCCGCCTGCAACGGGATACAAAATTTCTGCTATGGCATTATTATATAACCGCGTCTCTCAAAAAGAACTGAAACAGCAATTGCTGGCATCAGATGAAAAAAGAATTACACTTTCTTTTTACAAATATTTTCAAATTCCAGAACCCAAACAATTCCGCGATGAATTATTTATCCGTTTATCCGAATTAAAAGTTTTTGGAAGGATATATATTGCGCATGAAGGAATCAATGCACAGGTAAGCGTTCCTGAAAATAATTTTACTGCGTTTGAAAATTATATACGGAATAATTTGAGTGACCAGCATTCAGAATTCAGAACCAAGAACCAGGAACCAGGAACCAGGATAACAGCCGATACCCCTAACCCAGAACTCAGACCCCAGAACTCAGAACCAGAAAATTCGAACAACATGCCGCTAAGGTTGAACATCGCTGTTGACGATGATGGCAAATCATTCTGGGTATTAAAAATAAAAGTACGTGAGAAGATTGTGGCAGATGGAATTAACGACCCCGATTTTAATATGAATAATAAGGGAAGTTATGTTGATGCCGAAGCATTTAATAAATTGAGTGAAGATGAAAACACTATCATCGTTGACATACGCAACCATTATGAATATGAAGTGGGGCATTTTGAAAATGCAATCGAAATTCCAAGTGATACTTTCCGTGAACAATTGCCAATGGTGGTGGATATGCTGAAAGATAAAACGAATAATAACATCATCATGTACTGCACCGGTGGCATCAGGTGTGAGAAAGCAAGTGCATATATGTTGCACAAAGGATTTAAGAATGTGTATCATCTCGAGGGAGGAATAATTAATTATGCAAATACAGTTAAAGAAAAAAACATAGAAAATAAATTCCTCGGTAAAAATTTTGTTTTTGACGACAGGCTTGGAGAAAAGATCGGGAATGAAATTATTTCAAATTGTCATCAATGCGGCAAGCCTGCCGATACCCATACCAATTGTGTGAATGCCGCCTGTCATTTATTATTTATTCAATGTGCCGAATGTGGAGAAAAATATCAGGGATGCTGCTCAGTTGAATGTTTTGACTTTATTCAGCTTCCGGAAGAAGAACAAAAAATACTGCGAAAAGGGATAGATAAAGGGAGGAATGTTTTTAATAAGGCGCGGGCGAGGAAAAAAAAAGAAGATTTGAAGAATTGAAGATTTGAAGAGTCGAAGGGAAGGATAAAAAGGATTTGAGTTGTGAATTGATTTGGGTTTCAGTTTTATTTCTGTATTTTTATTAGACCTAAACCCATCATCTATGAAAACTTCTGTTAAGCTAAAACTTTCAGCTTATTCTGCATCTGTTGTTGCAATGGGTATTCTTCCAGCATCAGGTCAAATTATTTATCATGATATTGAACCAGATTTTTATTGGTACGAGCCGCCTGTTGAACCGGTGGAAGAATATAGTGACTATGTTAGCCAGGGAATTGATCTCGACCTGGATGGTGACATGGATTTTTATTTTGAAATGGATATAGATGTTATCTACGGCAGCACCTGTTGTTCAGCTAAATATCTTTCTTTTAAGATAACAGGAGATAATAAGGACTTTGTTTTATATTCTGAAACACCAGGAATTTTTGGCGATGGTGTGAAATTATTGAATTATGGCGATGAAATTAATTCATTGGGTTCGTTTCAAAAACACGGAATGTTTTTTTCAATTCCAAATTCTGAATTCGGCCCGAGTTATTACGGTCCATGGGTGGGCTCCGATCCGCATGAAAATAAATATTTCGGATTTAAAATAAAGGTAGATGGTTCATTTCGCTATGGTTGGATGCGCCTGGATATTGATGTAGACCATGGTGATGAAACCTATTATGGATATTCAGGAATTGAAGAAATAAGATTAAAAGATTATGCTTATCATACACTTCCAAACACAGCGATCGTTGCAGGTGATATGGGCGGTTGCAATCCTCCTTCTGTTGACGGAACATTTTTAATCGGCAGCACAAATGCAACATTAACATGGGCCCCGGTACCGGATGCGAGTTTATATCAGATCAGATATAAAAAATCGGGCAGCCCGTGGATTAACGTGAGTGTTGCTGCACCTAATATTTCAACTGTAATTACTGCGCTATCTTGCAATACGGCATACCAATGGAAAATCCGTACAAAATGTGGTGGTGTTTTTACTCCATTTTCCAATCTGCAATTTTTTACAACTGCTTCCTGCAGGATAGGAAGTGGTGAAGAATTATTATCAGAAATAAAAATATTTCCAAACCCAACAACAGGAATATTAAACATCGATCTTGACAAAATTTATGAAAATGAAGTGTATATAGCGTTATTTAATTTACTCGGAGAAAAAGTATATGTAAATAGTTTTTCTGCCACTGATAATTTTCAGATCTCCCTCAGCGAATATCCAAAAGGGAATTATTTATTGAGGGTATTCAATAATGAAATTAATTCCAGCCGCATGGTGGTGGTTAATTAATCACTCTGGTAAAGATGAAACCATAATTAATCTTGATACTGGATACTGGATGCTGGATGCTGGATACTGGATACTGGATGCTACTTGATACTTGATACTTGATACCTGATACTTGATACTTGATACCCCATCCCCGATATCGTTGTCCTGGCTCCCCACAGGGTCCTGCGGACTGGTTCTTGGTTCTTGGTTCATCAGGCTGTTGATCATTTGTTCTATCTTTGCCGCAGAATTTAAAAAAAACTATAAATGTCTTATTTATTCACTTCAGAAAGTGTGAGCGAGGGGCATCCCGATAAAGTTGCCGACCAGATTTCAGATGCATTGATCGATCATTTTTTAGCCTTTGATCCCGAAAGCAAGGTAGCCTGTGAAACGCTGGTCACCACCGGCCAGGTAATATTAGCCGGAGAGGTAAAATCAACAGCATATTTGGATGTTCAGCAAATTACCAGGGATGTTATCAGGAAGATAGGCTATACAAAAAGTGCTTATATGTTTGAAGCAAATTCCTGCGGTATTTTATCGGCGATCCATGAACAGAGTCCTGATATAAACCAGGGAGTGGTAAGGAAGAAAAAAGAGGATCAGGGCGCCGGCGACCAGGGGATGATGTTTGGATATGCATGCACAGAAACGGATAATTTTATGCCATTGCCGCTCGAGATCGCCAATTTATTATTGAGGGAGCTGGCAGCGATCCGTCATGCCGGTAAAGAAATGAAATATTTACGGCCCGATACAAAAAGCCAGGTTACCATTGAATACGATGATGATAAAACTCCGAAGCGGATCCATACCATAGTAGTATCGACACAGCATGATGATTTCGACAAGGAAAAAACAATGCTGGAAGCAATTAAAAAAGATGTAGAAAAAATATTGATCCCCAGGGTAAAAAAATTATTGCCCAAGCGAACACAAAAATTATTTGAACACGATTTTATTCTGCATGTAAATCCAACAGGAAAATTTGTTATCGGCGGGCCGCATGGCGACACAGGATTAACAGGAAGAAAAATTATTGTTGATACCTATGGCGGAAAAGGCGCACATGGCGGTGGCGCATTCAGTGGAAAAGACCCTTCAAAAGTTGACCGCTCCGGAGCATATGCTACAAGGCATATTGCAAAAAATATTGTCGCTGCCGGATTATGCGATGAGGTGCTGGTGCAGGTTGCTTATGCAATTGGCGTTGCTGAACCCGTTGCATTATATATTGATACATATAATACTTCAAAAGTGGATCTTACCGATGGCGAGATCTCCAATAAAATAAAAAAGATATTCGACCTCAAGCCTTATGCTATTGAAAAGCGGTTTAATTTACGCTCGCCGATTTATTCAGAAACTGCTGCATACGGGCATATGGGCCGAGGAAATAAAACTGTAGAAAAAACTTTCAGCGACGGCAACGGAAAAAAAGTAAAAATGAAAGTAGAATTATTTCCGTGGGAGAAATTGGATTATGTCGAGAGAATTAAGAAGGAGTTTGGGATTAAGTAGTGTATAGGTGTATAGGTGTATAGGTGTGTATGTGTATAGGTGTATATGTGTTCGCCTGTTCGTTGACTTGTCACTCGTAACTCGTGTTTCCTAATTCGTCACTTTTTTTAATTCCGCAATTCCCTAATTCCGCAATTCTGCAATTTTTTTCCCTCAGATGATTTGCCACTGATTGCACGGATTTTCACAGATATTTTATGGCTGGTTAGTTATTTGTCACTCGTAACTCGTGTTTCGTAATTCGTCACTTTTTTATTTTTTTAAGTTCTCATAGAGTTACCGGATGGAATAATTAAATTCTTATTCATTCAAATAATTTCCTTTTTCAATTAAGCCGGAACTCTGTGGCTTCGGAGAATAATTTTCATTTATTTATTCTCAAAACTAAACCCAGCTCCGGATCCACAGAGTCCCCTCCTTCGTCGGTTGACTCTGTGGGGACTTAAAGTAATTAGTCAGAATAATTATCATCTCTCGTATCTTTGACTATGCAATTAAATCAATTCAATGATCCTGAATGGGATGGCAGTTTTGAAAAGCTATTTACCGTTAACGATTTAACCATAATATTATTAAAATTTAATCAGAATGGTTTACGTAAAGAAGGCAGGACCAATTTGCTGGCGATAAATGCAAATAAAGAAATTATTTGGATTGCACCACCACCGAGTTTTGGATACAAGTATGATGTTTATCACACTGTAAAGAAGTATATTTACCATAATGAATTATATGCCTGGTATGGAGG
>JBIOHA010000044.1:0-13252 GCA_044448625.1 Chitinophagales bacterium
ATCTTCATATGCTTTTGCATACGGGCAATGATTGCAGGTAAAGACAACGATAACGCCTTCCTTACTTTTATAATCATCGAGAGAAACATTTTTTCCGTCTACATTCTTCAACGTAAAATTTGCAACTGCATCACCAACACCATAGCCGGCAGGTGCAGGATTATTATTCATGAAAATAATTGAAAATAAAGAAGCAACTATAAAATTCATAGCAATGATTTAGTTTGTGAGATAATTATGTTGAATTAATATATTAGAAAGCTCTTCGTAGGTAAATGGATGTTCTTCAAAAATGCTGATGTTTTTATTATTGTTGAAAATAAATGTCGCGGGTATACTCCCTTGCCATTTGGGATTTATCTGATCGATCCAGTCGACAGGTTTTTTATTTGGCATCACCCATACCTCGGTCTTTAAGTTGTTCTTTTGCAGGAAAGGAACAAGGCTTCCCTCCCATTGTTTTTCGGTATCAAGCGATAATAAAATTATTTTAACCGGTTTGCCTGAATAAGCTTCATTTAATTTTTCAAAGGATGGAATTTCTTCAACACAGGGTTTGCACCATGTTGCCCAGAAATTAATTACATAGAGCGTATCATTATTGTTTGCAACAAAAGCGGTTACATCCTCAAATTGCCTGAGTTTGTAAGCCTGACCTGTTGCCGAATCCAGCATCATCAATAATATCACGCTAAAAATAAATTTCATACTGCAAGTTAGATCATAACACCTGTTGAGGAAAATAGTTTAACAAACTTTAAATCCGGGTGAAACTGATCTTGCTACCCACTCCGATCTTGTATTGTGCACAAAATCCGCCATTCACCTCCACCACATATATTGCAGGTCGGCGTGAAGGCAGTGAAGTTTCAGAGAATGGTTGTGTGTTTTCGTAAATAGAAACAATCTCGTTGTTTGTATTTACGTAAATGATGTCGAGTGGAATAATGGTATTCTTCATCCAGAATGCCTGTGGTTCTTCTTTATCAAAAATAAAAAGCATTCCTTTTTCATTGCTCATAAACGAGCGGTTCATCAACCCCTGCTGACGTTCAGCGTCATTATCTGCTATCTCGATATTTATTTTTACAATATCTGAACTGTCGGCACCAACAAATTTCAATTCACCTTCCTTGTTGAACTGCGGTTGTGTGCTGTTGATGTTATGAGGAGTTTCCTCTTCTTTATTTCCGTTACATGAAATAAACAGGGTTGAAGAAGCAATAAACAGGCTTAAATAAAATAGTTTTCTCATCGATTAAAATTCAACGCCAAAGATATTTATAAATTGATAGATGATGGAAGAGGGGGAATTGAATAAGATTGAGCAAAATTGAGCAAGATTGAGCAAGATTTACTGTTGCTGCGACTGCCACCAAATGAGTAATCAGTAATCAGCTATGAGTAAGGAGTAATGAGTTTGGAGTCATCACTGGTTTTTATTACTGACTCCCGATTCCTCAATGCTAATACGGCCCGCACTTCTAACTTCCCACTTCTAACTTCTCACATCTAACCTTATTCATCGTCTAATTTATCTGGTTCACCGAAAGAATGAGGCCGATTGTATTATAAGCGATTGGATTGAGGTGCCACCACCCTACTTTTGTATCAAAATTCAGATATGACGATAATCGAGGATCCCGATAAGCCGGTTCAGGTATCACCCCCCCAGCGGCCGCAAAAAAGATATTATTTAACAGGTTTAGCACTGGTAGGTGCAGGAATACTTTATTTTCTGGATAGAAGCACCACCATAGAATTGCCTGTGCGATTTATTAGTTGGGAATTGATCCTAATACTGGTTGGAATTTTTATTGGTGAAAAGAGTTCGTTCAAAGGTTTTAGCTGGCTGATATGCATCGGGCTGGGTTTATATTTTATGCTTGATGAATTCTATCCGCACTTTGATCTGCACGTTTACTTTGGCCCTGCTGCTTTGATTTTACTTGGTGCCTGGTTTATTTTTGGGCCGAGATCCCGTTCGGGAAGAAGAAGATCGAGATATAATCAAACTTCATACGAAAGAGGATTTGCATCAGATAATGGCAGCGCCGATGATTATGTAGATGTAGTTTCTGTTTTTGGCGGTGTAAATAAAAATGTCATCACCAAACAATTTAAAGGTGGTGAAGCAACAAGTATTTTTGGTGGCACTGAACTGAATTTGATGCAGGCTGATTTCGAAGGAAAAGTAATTTTGGAACTCACACAAATATTTGGCGGATGCACACTTGTAATTCCTCCCCACTGGGACCTTAAAACCGAGCTGGTAAATGTATTTGGCGGTGTTGAAGATCAGAGGCCAACACAGAATGCAACCGTGGATACACGTAAAGTAATTTTACTGAGAGGAACTTCTATTTTTGGAGGCATCGAGATCAGAAGCTATTAAGCGCTGTAAAAAAAATTAAAATGGTCAATAATTTAATTTCTTCGGGAAAGTTCTTGCGACCATTTTTGATATGCTGGCTGATATGGATCATATTGCACGTCACCTTTATTTATTGGCTGGGTAATAGTTTTATAATTGCACTTACTGATGGTTTGATATTTAATGTGTTGCTTGCAGGGTTTTGTTTTTTCCAGTTGTTTATCATGCAATTTTATCTCCCCAGGAATGAAAAAGTTTCATACATAGTTGTTACAGGCGCTCTTATTGCATTTAGCGTAACTTTTATCAGCCGGTTTTTTCTGCTGCTCCTTTTTAGAAATGAGAATGAATATGCATCACATTTAATTACTGCTACACCAATTAGAATAGTTGTTGCCTTCCTGCTGTCGGCCTGTATGAATATGGTGAATATTCTAATTTATACACTGGAGGAACAAAAATTAAATGTTCAGCGCAAGCACGACGCTGAGCAATTAACACGGGAAGCTGAATTATATAATTTACGCAGCCAACTGCAACCGCATTTTTTATTTAATAGCCTGAATTCAATAAGTGCATTAGCAGGGTCGCGACCCGAAGAAGCACGAAAAATGATACAGCAGCTTTCTGATTTTTTAAGGGGAACGGTCAGGAAAGATAATGCACAGTTCATTGCGCTGGAAGAGGAATTAAGACACCTTACGCTTTATCTTGATATTGAAAAAGTGCGTTTTGGACATCGGCTAAAAACTGAAGTGATCACTGATGAACAAATTAATAAAATGAAGATCCCTTCGCTGCTGCTCCAGCCTGTTCTTGAAAATGCGATCAAATTTGGTTTATACGACACACTTGATGAAGTAAGAATAAAGATCAGGGCAGAATCACTAAATAATGAACTGATAGTTACGGTTGAAAATCCATTTGATAAACAAACCCACCAGCCCAATAAAGGGACAGGCTTCGGATTAAATGCCGTTCAAAGAAGGTTATTTTTACTTTTTTCAAGAAGCGACCTGTTAACCGTTGCATCAAAGAATAATATTTTTACCACTACAATTAAAATTCCGCAACCCATATGATTAAGGTTATAATTATTGATGATGAGCCATTGGCAAGAAGTATTGTGAAAGAATATCTTGAAAATTATGAGGATATTGAAATAGTTGCCGAATGCAGCGACGGTTTTGAAGGCGTTAAGGCGATCGCACAATTTAAACCCGATCTTATTTTTCTTGATATCCAGATGCCGAAAATAAATGGATTTGAAATGCTTGAATTGCTGGAGGAAACACCATCGGTAATATTTACTACCGCTTTTGATGAATATGCAATTAAAGCATTTGATATTCATGCAATAGATTATCTCCTCAAACCATTTAACAGCGAAAGATTTAATAAGGCAATATCACGCTGGAAGGAGCGAAGAAAGGAGCAACCGGAAAAAACAACCGCATTACTCGAAACAATTTCTGAAACTGAAAACCATCCGCAGCGGGTGGTAATTAAATTAAACAATAAAATAAAAATTATTCCATTCTCAGAAATAATTTATATCGAGGCTGCCGAGGATTATATATTTATCCATACAGCGGAAGCCAGATTCATGAAACATAAAACCATGATCTTTTTTGAAAATGCCCTGGATAAAAATCAATTTGTTAGGTGCCATAGAAGCTATATTGTAGATGTGCAACAGATTACGCGACTGGAAGTTTATGAAAAGGATAACCATATTGCTATTTTAAAAAATGGCGCTAAGGTACCTGTAAGTAAAAGCGGGTATTCGAGGTTGAAGGGGGTGCTGGGAGTATAAATAGAACCAGTCCGCAGGACCCTGTGGGAATCAAGAACCAAGATGAACAGCCGATACTGGATAAACAGCCGATGCTGGATGCTGGATTCTAGATGCTGGATGGTGGCACCTCAATCCGCAATTGACAATTCGAAATCCGAAATTCTGGATTCTGGAAGCTAGAACCTCAATCCGGTTGAGCCGATGAACGGCTGATGCTGGATACTGGATGATAGATGCTGGAACCTCAATCCGAAATTCACAATTCGCAATTCGCAATTCTCGATGCTGGATGCTGGATAGAATCCCCTCAATTTGCATTTTTGATCATTTCGCAATTCGCAATTCTTGGATTATCCCCACTTATCACCTATCTTTACCTCCGTATTGCTTTCCGATGCACGATTTTCAGAAATGTGTTCAGATGAAAAAATATTGATTGCGGACGGAAAAGCATTTTTTTTTAAAGGATAAGGAGTTAAATAATTAGAGAAGAACACTGCATCGATCAGCAACCGCTGAACTTGTATCTGTAAAGTTTTCCCACCTTATATAAATCATTTTTTTAAATGTCGTTTGACAAATTACAACTCATTGAGCCTGTACTAAAGGCTCTTAGGCAGGAAGGTTATACCGTTCCCACGCCAATTCAAGAACAGGCCATCCCTGTTATTTTAAAACAAAAAGACCTGTTAGGATGTGCACAAACAGGCACAGGTAAAACTGCAGCTTTTGCAATTCCTATAATTCAGTTGCTGCATGAACAAAAAAGGCAAATGAATAATGGACCCCGTACGATCAGGGCACTTATTCTCACACCAACCAGAGAACTCGCAGTTCAGATCAGTGAAAGTTTTGGGGCTTATGGAAGGTTTGCAGGCCTGCATCATACCGTTATTTTTGGCGGTGTTTCTCAGCATGCGCAAACCATTCAGTTGAGAAAAGGGGTCGACATTCTTGTCGCAACGCCCGGAAGATTGCTGGATCTCATTAACCAGGGATTTGTTCGCTTAAATTCAATTCAATTATTTGTTTTGGATGAGGCGGACAGAATGCTGGATATGGGATTTATTCACGACGTAAAAAAAGTTGTGGCGAAATTGCCGGTGAAAAAACAAACACTTTTCTTTTCGGCAACAATGCCTCCCGAAATTTCTTCACTTGCCAATTCATTACTAGTTGATCCTGTAAAAATTGCAGTAACTCCTGTTTCTTCAACAGTTGAAATTATTGATCAGAGCGCTTATTTTGTTTCTAAATCAAACAAAAAGAATTTACTGCATCATTTGTTGAAAGATGATAGCATAAAAAGTGCACTGGTATTTACCAGAACAAAACACGGCGCTGATAAAGTTTGCAAAGAACTAAGCAGGTCAGGAATTAAAGCTGAAGCCATTCATGGAAATAAATCACAGAATGCCAGGCAGGGTGCTTTGAATAACTTTAAATTGGGCAGGACAAGAATTTTGGTTGCAACTGACATTGCAGCAAGAGGAATTGATGTTGATGACCTTTCGCATGTTATCAATTTTGATATTCCGAATATTCCTGAAACATATGTTCACCGTATCGGCAGAACAGGAAGAGCAGGTGCATCAGGATCAGCAATATCGTTTTGCGATATTGATGAAAAAGTTTATTTGAGGGATATTCAGAAATTGACGGGAAAAATAATTCCGGTAATTGAAAAACATCCGTTTATTATTAATAGCGCTGATGTTCATGCAAACGGAAGCGTTCAGCCACAAAGAGTATTCAGAAGTAATAATCCAGATTCAAGGAATAATAACCGCAATACTAATTTCAGAAGGTCGAAACGGGTGGCTTGAGAAAGCAGATAATAACAAACATTGAATGTGATCCATTCTGATTAAATAAAAATGCCGGAGAATAATCATCTCCGGCTTTCTTTTACCTTCAAAACTATTTACCTTTTTTGGCTATTTTTTCAGCCTTCTTTTCTTTTTTAGTTTTCTCAGGTTTCTTTTTGGTTTCTTTTTTTACATTTTTTCCCTTTGCCATATTGGTGAATTTTATATTGCAATTATAATCTGAAAAACAAAGATTTCTAAGCTATTTATTCACATTGCAAATGGGCATCAGTTTATTTTGACAAACCTTGCCGGCCTGGTTTCAGCTGATCCCGTAGTTTGAACCAGGTAAATCCCTGCCGGAAGTCCCGAAATGTCCAATTGCATCTCATCACCCGCGATAAATTCCATTATAATCTCCCCGCTTATATTCATCACGCGAACTTGTTCCCCTTTAGCAACGCCTTTCATGTTCAATGTGGAAATTGCAGGATTAGGACTAAGCATTAATTCATTTTCGCCGATAGCTTCATTCTCAGTTCTTAAAACTACCTGGTTATACTTATTTAATCTCAATTGCCAAAGGTCATCGGTTGCCGTAAAAGAAGTACTGCCCAGGTAAACACTGTTATCAATTGTTCCATAATTGATCTGCAATCCGCTACTCAAATCAAAATCTGTATCACCACCGCTATAATTTTGCGGGCCCCAGACAACTGCACCGGTTTCAGCATCATATCTTATAATATAAACTCCACCACACATTGGGTACATACATCTTCTAAATCCGGCAACGATAACATCACAGGTTACTTCACAAAAAGTAAGACTGCTACCAGTCTCAAAAGATCCAGCTTCTGTTTCAAGATTTAAAACCCTGTTCCATAAAATATTTCCATCGGCATCAATTCGCCATGTTCTTGAGTCCTGGTTGGTGGCATTTGGTGTATTTCCTGTAATTGCGATCCCATCGCCGCAATAATCTGCCCGCACCTCGTGTGTTCCTGTATCGCCCGCGTCATACATTCCAATTCGCTTGAGCCAAATTTTCTTTCCAGTAATTGGGTTTATTTTAAATACTGCACCATGGGTATAATATGGTGAAGTTGAATTTTCAGAATTGGAAACGCCGAATAAATTTCCAGATGAGTCGAAAACAAGCCCAACCGCTTCATCATCACGGCCGGTATAACTTGCATGCATTCTGGTATACAGTAAATTTAAATCCGGATCCAGCTTTAATAAAAAGCAATCATGAGTTGTTCCTCCTGCATTTCTTTCTACCGTTCCCCATACATAAACATTGTTTGCATTATCAACTTCAACTGCTGCAGGTGTTGCTGATCTGGATGGAATTACATCAATAATTGTTTGGCTTGCACCAAAAGAATATGTTAAAGGATCTACACCTATTCTGGTTATCCAAACCTCTTTTTTGTTTGTAGTGAGGTTTAATACTGTTGAAACGCATGTCATACTATTTTCATACCCTCCCCAGGCAACCAATGTATATTTTTGGCCAATTGATTCTATTACGTTATAACCATCCTCCAGATTTTCTGCAAAACTACCGAGCACATCGCCGGTAAAATTATCCAGGGCAACCACTTCAATTGTATTTGTTGAAATATTCGCCCCGATTGCAAAAGTGACTGCACCGTTGTTGTAAATCCCGCCTAAAACTTCAGGTATTGCACCCATGTCGTTTGTGAAGTTATTTATACCATCTGAATTACCACTGTATAATGATGATTGAAAAGGAACTGATGCGTTGGAGGTAGCTGTAGCTATAACATCATCAGTATAATCCATAAAACCGTAGCCAGAATCTATGATCTCATGATAAACTATCCATTCCAGGTCCAGAATTACTACCTGGCTAAACGATGGTGTTGTAAAAAGGATAAATGCAAAAAAGTAGAATTTTCTCATATAAGTCAATTTTAGAGTTTAAAGTCAACCAAATTTGGAAGTATGCATTGAGAATACCAAAACAAAGTTGGCTAAAAATTATATTCCGGCTGTGACTGTTTCCTTCAAAAATGCTGTGAAATGGCGTATTTTTAGGAAATAACCCTATATTCCGAACATGGTAAATCAATGGCAGGAACTCCATCAGCTCATTCATTCGTTAACTCCATCAGAAAAGGGATATTTCAGGAAATATGCGAGCGGTTATAGCGATCGGGCAGGTTCTGTATATATTAATTTGTTTCGATTGCTGGAGGATATGGATAAACCTGAAATTGCCATTATCACTAAAAAGTTAGGAAGCATAACTAAAAATATTCAAAGTACCCGAAATTATTTATACGAATTAATTCTAAAAAGCCTTGGCACTTATCATCGCAATAGCAATGTTGGATTTGAGTTGCGAGAGATCTTGGATCATATTGAAATACTCGGTAAAAAGGGATTGCGCAACCAGGCATTGAAAATGGTGAACAAAGGCATCAGAAAAAGTTCTGAAGAAAAAATGGCAGCCTATAATATTATCTTTCAAACGCATCATAAACAATTATTAAATCATTATGATGAATCTGAGAAAACACACGTTGCCAAACAAATCGGCGAACAAATAAAATCAAATGCAGAGGTGATCCTTTTCAGGCAGATCATTACTGATGGTCATTCAAGGGCGGTACATTTAATTAATTCCAATTTTCCTTTAAAGGATAGGGATGTAAAAAAAGAGGTGGAGAGCCTTCTGGATACTTTGTTGCAAATTAATCATACAGGTGCGTTGGATAATTTTTCCAAAAACCTTTTATTTGCGGCTATATCTCTCTTATACAGATTGCTTGGGGATCTTGACAATGCTATCCGTTTCCAGGAAAAAACGATCGAGATCATGGAAGAGATCGACCTTAGGAAAATTAATAGGGTTACAGCTTATATCGCTGCATTATTCAACCTTGGAAATTTATATGTCTTTAATGGCCAGTTTTCAATGGCGGAAGTGGTCAACCGAAAATTAAACCAGATCAGCATTGAAGGCCATCGTGAAAGATCGATGGTTGATGCCCTTTCAATTCAGACAGAACTTGATCGCATAATTTTTTCAAGAAATTTTAAATCAATTCAAAAAATCATTGCAGGTGCAGAAGAATTTCTAAAAAATGAGCACCCGGTTCCGAATATTTATTATGATTCACAGATGAGGTTATTAGCATATTATATTTATACTAACAATATGGAAAAGGCACTTGAAAAATCATTTATACTTATGTCAACAAACTACAAACATAGTCAGCCATCCTTCCATTTGCACGTTCGATTGCTTAACCTCATCGTTCACTATAAATTGAAAAATAATTTATTGCTCCCATCTCTTGTTCAGAGCGCCTATCGCAATTTTCGAAAAGAGCGCCCGGGTTTTAAAACAGAAGCGATCATCCTAAGCTTCTTTAGATCAACATTACATATTCATGATAAAAAGGAATTGCAGAAAAAAACTGACCCTATCATTGCTAAACTTAAAATACGGTTAAAAGATAAAGAAGAGGCATCAGCAATGCGCATGTATTTTGACTACACCTGGTGGCTCGAACATGAGGCAATTGCGCCTTAAAGCCTTCCTTTTATTTCTCAAAAAAAAGCGCTCCAAAATTTGGAAATCTGAAAATCTACTCCTAATATTGTTTAGTGTTTTCATGGGGATAGCAGAGAATGTCTCGTTCTGAGGCGGACTCTGCTTTTTTTTTGTGAAAGATTGTAGGCCGTTACCGAATACTCTGGTAATGCAAAGCGGCGTTTAGTTGAAAAAAGGAAAGATGCGTCCCCAATTTTTTTATAGCTGCCTTCTCGTGCTCAACTTTATTTCTTTTGATGCATCAGGGCAAAATTTTATTGTACTTGATAAGATATCAAAGGAAAGATCAGATACTTTAAGGTTGAATCATATCGCAACGGTTTATGCCGATTCCATTTATTATTCCGGCTATATTAATCAGATCAACAACCGGTTCATAACAATATATACATTCGATTCCATGTCAAAAAAAGATATATTACCACATAAGGTAAATGGAGAATATGACATCGCGATTAGCGATATTGAAAGAATTTTCTATTCGGAAAAAAAACTTTATTCACCCGATGATTATGCGTTATTTACAAGGGAAAAATTCTGGATAACTGAGCCCCAGCGCTATCTTACTTATTTGTCAATTGGAGCTTTTTTAACTACTGCGGCTTTATTATATACTGAAACAAAGGGTAATTCAGCGGAAGTATTTTTTCAAATTAATTATTATAGTCTTATTACAGCATTTGTTTATGCGCTTTTTGTGAACATAGTGGTTGTCAATCATTTTATTTTAGACATGAAAAAATACAAGATCGGAAAATATTGGGAGATTCGATATCCTTAGCGAAGATGCATCCCGTGATCAATTGCTCAGCATCATTCTTCCAGAAGAGACCATAACAGAATTTTCCTTTAACTCATAAAAATAAATCCCATTACTTAATTGATCCCAGGTAATTGTTGCAGTATTTGATCCCTGTGGAATTATTATTTGTTTCACCAATCCACCTAATACATTGTAAATAAAAAGGGTTCTCTCAGTGTGATGCGTTGAATTAAAAACAA
The DNA here is from genome assembly GCA_044448625.1 of Chitinophagales bacterium. Lineage (GTDB taxonomy): Bacteria > Bacteroidota > Bacteroidia > Chitinophagales > BACL12 > UBA7236. Next base: position 10,575 of record JBIOHA010000044.1, read on the forward strand.
AAGTTGCAACAGTACTAAATGGGTTCGGAAAAATATTTGATGAAACAATTTCCAGATCATCAATACCCACAGTTATTAAAACAGGTTTACCATCAGTGGCAAGATAGTCATCCATATTGCAATTGCCTGGCAGATTGGCGTCAAGCCATTCAGAGCGGGCTTTGAACCACCATTTCAAATAATCGATCTCTTCTTCATAGCTATCACCAATAAAATAATTCCAGTTTACATATTCACCGATGATATCCCAGCGCTCAAAATTTCTTTCTTTTGATTCATCGAGATAAAGTGCGATCGAATCGATCCAGTTATTTATTGTATCAGTATTTAAAATTCCATTGCGGTAAATTATCCATCTACACTTAACAAAATTTGCATAAGCGGTATCTTCCAGCATACGTGGCCACCAATTTGGAGGTTCAGTTGGAAAATCCCAACATATATCCGCGAAATTATATTGCCATCCTGTTGTGTCGTATGCGCTGCAATAATCAGCGTTGCCATACGATAAATTAAAATCCCACATCGGTCCGCATTTTAATTTACCGCCATTGCTCCATTTATCTTTATACATAAAACTGCTGCTTCTGTAGCCGTCGACAGTTCTTCCCAATTCCTGCATAATAAAGAAATCGGCAAAAGTGCGCACGTCAACAAATGCCCTGAAACCTGTTGTGGAATCTGAAAAATCAGGACCATAAACAGCATCTTCAAAATCTGTTACATAATCCTCAATGTAATTTTGTTGTTCTATGGTTAATTCAATGTCTTCAGGATCGTGAAATAAATAAAGCAATTTATCCTGGTAGGGTGAGGTCCATGTTGAAAGGCTGTTGCCGGTTAATTTATCTATCTTAATGATATAGCCACCGGTTAATGAATCGCCGGCAATATCATTTGAATCCAAAGTTGCGATGTCGATCCTGTTTTCATCTCTTTTAATGCGCTCCAGCAATGAATAAACTCCCTTATAATCGCCATTGATCGTTAATTCACAATAAACAAATCGCGGCGACCAGGGTTGCATCTTTGAAAATAGATCAAAAGTGATCTCATTGCGCATTAAAGTTTTGTCGGGATATGCGCCATATAATATCCAGTCGTTTTCTTCAGGCATGCCGAGCAGCGACACATTTAATTTAAGGAATGATGAATCGCGTGTTTCAACGCCGTAAGATTTTTTTGGATATTGTTGCGACGTTGACCCCCTGAGTTCGATACCGATCTTGCCGTTATAATTATTGTAGGGATCGGTGAGATAATTCCTTATACCGGGACCATTATAAATGATACCCATGTCGCAGTTGATCTTTGTATCATCGTGTATAGGCTGGCCAATTGTGTTGATGACCACGATCGGTAAATTGGAATCGGTAAAAACCTGGGAAAAGGCTCCTGTAAGAATGAATTGTAAGAAAATCAGAATGGGAATTTTTCTCATAGTAAGGAGCGGCGTGTTTTACAAATATAAGAATTGATCTTTAAAATCTGCCATATGGCTATACAAGGTTTTGTCCTAAATTTATACTTATGACCGTCATTATTAAAAAAAGATACTATGGCAAAATCAATCATCCAGGAAGTGGTATTTAAAAACACTACCCCGCAGCAATTGTATGAACTTTATATGGATGCAAAAAAACATGCATTGTCGACCGGCGTTGCTGCCGATATTACTGGAAAGGAAGGTGCCAATTTTTCTACTCAGGACGGATACATTACAGGGAAAAACCTACACCTGGTGAAAAATAAAATGATCGTGCAAACATGGCGAGCAAACGACTGGGAAAAAACAGATGATGATTCGATATTTATTATTTACCTCGAGGCTAAAGGGAAAGACACTAAATTATTAATGACACATGCCAATGTGCCCGACAACCAGGCAAAGGATTTAGAAACTGGCTGGTTTGATTATTATTGGAAACCGTGGAAAAAGTATCTTAAGGGGAATTAGTAGTTTGAGGTATAAAGTATAAGGTATTGGGTATTAAGTTTCGGGAATGAACTTATCGGCTGACTTCAACAACCGAAACGATAGTTAATCTCAAGTTCATTTGAAATAGAAATATTTTCACTCATCGGAATAATAATGCCACTCGCCATTTTTTTCAGCATGATAACATTTATGGATATATAATCTTTCTTCATAGGTTTCCTCGTCTAAAACATAGAGCGTATCATCGGATGTAATGGCAGCGGAAATAAAATTTCCGGTTGCCTTCAAATTGTTTGTGGTTTTATAGCGTGTTTTAAAATTTGCCTTTCCGCCGCATTCATAAATTATTAATTCTGTTTTGCCATGTTCATTGTTGATTTGCACTGTATCCGGTAGATAACATGGTGCTTGCACATAGCCGAAGTCGTCAAAATGAATCTGGTATTCACAGGCACATTCGTTTTCACTGTTATGAGAAAATAACACTGAAAAAAATGTGAGTATAGCAGAAAATGTTATGTAATGCATAATATTTTCACGTTTTGGAGTTTAACAGATAGAACGAAATAACCACATAACAATATTACCTGAATTTAAGAAGAATTGAAATTTCAGGTGCTCACCTAAGCTCTAACAAAAAAATCCCCGCCTCTTTCGAAGCAGGGAGCTTTATTAATTGCGGATTGCGAATTGTGAATTGTGAATTTCGGATTGAGGTGCCAGTATCCAGTATCCAGAA
>JBIOHA010000045.1:0-13246 GCA_044448625.1 Chitinophagales bacterium
GGATATACCACTTCGGTGTATAGCCTGGAGGATTTTAAATTGTTAAAAACAATTACCCACGATTTCAATGCTAAGAACCAGGACTTGTTTTCAGAAGAATATTATTTCGATTATAAATTCACAACAAAAGATTCCGGGTTTAATTATTTCAAGGGCAAACCGGTAGAAAGTTGTTTTTCTCATAATGGAAAATATTTATGGGTAACCTATTATCGCCGATCTTATGATGAAAATGCCGTTGACCCGTCAGCTGTTTGTATCATCAATACTGAAACCGATGAAATTGTGAGGGTAATGCCTACAGCACCGCTTCCAAAAATGATCTCTTGTTCACCCGACAATAAAACAATTGCAGTTACACATTGGGGGGATAATACAGTTGGCCTGATAGATATCTCATCAAATGACCCGCAAAAATTTAAATTCATAACAAATCTTGTAATTGATTATAAACTTGCTTTGAATTTTTCTTCCGAAACAAAGATCGACAGGGATGCAAATTGCGGACTTTGTTTAAGAGGAACGGTTTTTACTCCTGATAATAATTATTTGCTGATAGGTAAAATGGGTGGTGATGGAATTGCCGTCGTAGACGTTAATAACCATAAATACCTGGGTTCCATCACAGGAATGAAAACAAATATGCGACATCTTATTATTAAAGATTCCATTTTATACATCAGCATAAATAACGGTGGCTATGTTCAAAAAACGTCGCTGAATAAACTCCTTGATCATTTTAATGGCGAAAATAAAAGTGATGCTTACACCGGCTGGCAAAATGCATATGTGGGTGAAGGAGCAAGAACAATTGTGTTAGATAAAACAGGTAAATATTTGTTTGCAGCAGTCAATAACCTGAGTAAGATCGTTGTTGTGAGAACATCGGATATGAAAGTGATTGCCGAATGTAAAGCCGACAGCTATCCTGTTGGAATGGACATCAGCGAAGACGGTAAATGGCTTATCGTTACCGCTCAGGGAAAATCAAATGGCGGAGGAAATAGTGTCATGGTTTTCGAAATAACCTATCAGGATTGAACCCTATCCCCATTTAACGTTTTATTATTTTTTGTTGATGCCGCAGTTTATTAAAGCGAAAATATTATTTCTGTTTTTAACAATGTATTTTGTTACGTGCAAAATAGATTTGTTTTCTCAAACCCGTGCATCATCTACCAAAATTTATATCACCCCTGCTTTCAATAATGACAAACAAATAACTGATACCATGCAGTTATTTACTACGCACTGGAATAATGAAATAACATTTCCTGCCACTACCCCGCTGCCTGATCTTGATTCTGTAATCATAGTACTAACCGATAGCATGCGTTATTTCATGCTGCCCCATTATGGCCGGCTTAATTCAGGATTTGGCTGGCGGGGAAATGATTTTCACAAAGGTCTTGATATCAACCTGGAAATTGGCGAGCCAATAAAAGCAGCGTTTGATGGAAAAGTGCGATATGCGAAATACAATAAAGGTGGATATGGCAACCTGGTAATTATAAGACATTTCAATGGGCTGGAAACCTATTATGCTCACCTATCAAAAATTGTTGTGCACCCAAACGATATGATAAAAGCAGGACAGGTAATAGGAAACGGAGGCAACAGCGGTGCCGAATGGACCGGCGCTCACCTCCATTTTGAAGTGCGTTATCTCGACCATGCAATGGATCCAATGCGGCTGATCGAATTTGATTCGCTGCGATTAAAATCAGATACGCTCGTTCTGAAAATGAAGGAGTTTAATATTAAAACCGTACCTAACCCACCAGCCAAAACCACTATAGCGAAATCGCAATATTATATTGTTAAAAAAGGAGATACCCTTTCTGCAATCGCGAAAAAAAATAAAACAACCGTAAAAAAAATCTGCTCGCTTAATCACATTAAAGAATCCACAGTATTGCAAATTGGTAAAAAGTTAAGGGTCAATTAAAATAAGCTCAATAAATTCAAACCGGTACATGCCCATTTATTGAGAAAACAAAATACTTTTTGTTTAAAAATTCAGTTATTAACCAATAGCAGGTTTATTAACTTTACCAGCCTGAAAATGAAGGAATTTACGCCTTTTAAAATATTGATCTTTCTTGCCAGCTGCTTTTTGCTTTTGGGCGCACTGAGTTTCGTGATGCCTGAAAAAGGAATTTATGTTACAGAGGATTTTTCATTGCGGCTTCCGCAGCTTGGAAATTTATTTACTGCAGATAAGCAGGCTAAAGTGGATATTTCAGAGATCATTGCTCTGGATGAAATTGCTAGTGTTAGTACCAAACCCGCTGCAACCAACGCTGTTAAACCTGCGATCAAGCTTAATATTAATATCCAATACCGCCCTGGCGATTCAACGGCGCTGGATAATTTTTTTGCAAGCCTGCAAAATATTTCAAGTGAAGGTCATTCCATTCGCGTAATGCATTATGGTGATTCACAGATCGAAGGCGACAGGATAACTGATTATTTGCGTTTAAAGCTTCAAAGCAGTTTTGGAGGAAGAGGGCCCGGATTTATTTCACCAGTTCCTGTGGCTCCGAGTGTGGCCGTAACAAATACATGGAGCAACAACTGGAATCGATATACCATATTTACTGTTAAGGATAAAAATGTTGCACATAATAATTTTGGTCCCGGTGCATCATTTTGCAGATTTATGCCGTACCCGGTGGAAGGTGATTCCGTTCAAACACAGGAAGCATGGTTAAAAGTACAAACAAATAAAGCAGGTGGCGGCACAGTATCTTCTTATTCAAATGTCAAATTATTTTATGCCGGTGCGAATAAAGCAACCGCATTCGAATTTTATGAAAATGAAATTTTAAAAAAATCTGACAGCCTTTTAGCCGGGGGCAGTTTTCATATTGCAGAATTTAATCTTGAAGCATCACCCGGGAATTTCGAATTTAAATTTAAGGGAGATGACAGTCCCGATATTTTTGGAATTTCTCTCGAAAGTAACAGCGGGGTTATCGTTGACAATTTTGGTTTAAGGGGAAGTTCAGGTACGTTTTTCAGGAGATTAAATCTTGATCATCTCAAACAATTTTATGATTATTTTCATGTAAAGCTGGTGATCCTGCAATTTGGCGGAAATTCACTGCCATATATTAACGACACAACTAAATGCATTCAATTTGGCAATGCCCTGCAATCGCAAATTAATGCCATAAAAAAAATTGCGCCTGGTGCAAGCATTTTAGTGGTAGGGCCTGCCGATATGAGTGTTAAGGTAGGAACAGAATATTCCACACACCCGCAGCTCGAACGACTGAGGGATGAGATCCGCAAGGCAGCATTCAATACCAACGCTGCATTCTTCGACACCTATGAAAGTATGGGTGGTAAAAACAGTATGCTAAGCTGGGTAGAAGCTGAAATTGCAGCAACGGATTATATTCATTTCAGTCCCGCAGGTGCGAGAAAAATTGCAATATTATTATACCAGGCAATAATTAAAGATTATAATAACTATGTTTTAAAAAATAGCTGATGGATATAAAAAAGAGTTTGTTTATTCCTGTTTTATTTTTTTCGTTGCAAATAGTTGTTGCACAAACAAAGCAACTGGCATTTGTTCAATACAACGAAAATAAGATCACTTTTACCAGCGATAGTTCTGCAATGCTCGCATTTTATAAAAAGATAGATGAGCTGAAAGTCGGGAAGATTAATCGCATTACAATAGCCCATTATGGCGGCTCGCATATACAGGCCGGTCAATGGACAGAAGTAATGGCAGATAGTTTCCAGGCGTTGCAAAATTTTACCGGCGGTGGCGCATTTACATTTCCATTCAGAATTGCACATACCAATGGCCCTCCCTTTTATCGTTCCTTCAGCACTGGAACATGGAGCAGATGCAGATGCGTTCCAAGTGAATTATGTGCGCCATTAGGCATGGCAGGTATAGTTGCCGTTAATAACGATTCTTCAGCGAGCTTCGGAATACAACTCAAGGAAAATGGCCATATAAATAGTTTTAACTCAATTAAGGTATTTCACAATTTTAATCCTGATTTTAATTTCGAGATCTCACCGGGATTTCAGGTGCCGTATAAAAAAACAAATATGCCTGGCTTTGGATATACTTTATTTCAATTCGAAATCCCGGTTGATTCAGTAAACTTTGATCTTAACAGAATTGGAACATCGGATCCTGATTTTTTATTACGTGGATTCAGCATAGAAAATAACAACCCCGGTTTTTATTATGCATCTATGGGTGTGAACGGGGCAAGCACAAGATCTTATATTCATTGCGAAGAATTTATCAAAGAACTCCATGATCTTAAACCTGATCTCTTTATTTTTTCCATTGGCGTGAACGATGCGCAGGACAGGGATTTTAACCAGGGAAACTTCTATTCACAATACGATTCGCTGGTTTCTATGGTGAGGAGTGTATCGCCTGATTGCGCCATCCTGTTTACAACGATCAGCGACAATTATATAAAAAGAAAAACCTCCAATGCACGAAGCATCGCTGTGAATGAAGCGATATTTAACCTGGCAGAAAAAAATCACGCAGCTGTATGGGACATGTTTACCATTATGGGTGGCATTCGCAGTATTGATAAATGGTACCGGGCCGGACTCGCATCAGGCGACCGGATACATTTTAATTCACAAGGGTATCAAATCATTGGAAATATGATGTTCGAGGCAATTAAAAATAGTTATACCAACAATTCCAGTTCAATAAAATAAAATACCCGGTTTGAACCCAGTTATTGAATATTTAAAAAATGTTTTTTTTTACGATCCTGAACATCCGCTGATATTTACCCAGCTTTTTTTCTGGGGATTTTTTGCCGTGGTGCTTATGGGGTATTCCATCGTGTATAAAAAACCAATGTTGCGGACAGTATTTCTGCTGGCAGTAAGTTTTTTCTTCTATTTTAAAACAAGCGGATTCTTTCTGCTCATTTTAATATTTACCATCATCAGCGATTATAACCTGGGGCGGTTGATCTACAGAACTGATTCGCGGTTGCGAAAAAAAATCTATCTGGCCATTAGCGTTATTATTAATCTTTCATTGTTATCGTATTTTAAATACGCATATTTTTTTGCTGAAAACATTAATGCGCTTGCAGGAACCGACATTACTTTCTTCAATCATTTTTCGCATTTTACAAACACATGGTTTGGCACTCAATTTTCAGTGGATAAACTCATCCTTCCGATTGGCATCTCTTTTTTTACCTTCCAATCACTCTCCTACACAATTGATATGTTCAGAGATAAAATTGAACCCGTAAAAAATATCATGGACTACGGTTTCTTTGTTTGTTTCTTTCCGCATCTTGTTGCAGGCCCAATAGTAAAAGCACATGATTTTTTATACCAGATCTATCAACCATATAAATTAACCAAACAGGAATTTGGGCTTGCGTTGTTTCTCATACTCAACGGGCTTGGTAAAAAAATTGTTGCCGATTACATCGCAATAAACTTCGTCGACAGGATATTTGAAAATCCGGGATATTATTCAGGTGTGGAAGTGATCTTTGGAATATTTGGTTATTCATTTCAGATCTATGCAGACTTTTCAGGATATACCGATATCGCCATTGGCATCGCTTTGCTCCTGGGTTTTCGCTTAAAAACAAATTTCAATTCTCCTTATAAGGCAACAAGCACCAGTGAATTCTGGAAACGTTGGCATATTTCATTGTCGAGCTGGCTGAAGGAATATTTATATATACCATTAGGAGGAAACAGAAAAGGGACAATAGGAAGTTATATTTCGATCATTATTTTATGTTTTGTTATGATCTTGCTGACAGGAAAGATATGGCTCATTTATGTTTTTGTTGCCGCTGCGGTGATCATTATTTTATTCTCCTATTTTTTTCCAAAATTCAGGCATAGCGTTAACACGAATATTAATATTTTAGTTACAATGCTGCTGGGCGGCCTATGGCATGGCAGCAGTTGGATGTTTATAATCTGGGGTGGTTTAAATGGTCTGGGAATTATGATCCATAAAGGATGGGAAAGGATCTCGCCTTTTAAAAACAACAACAGAAACTGGTATCATGCATTAACGATTTTTATTACCCTCGTATTCATCAGCTTCACAAGGATCTGGTTCCGCAGCGATAGTCTTACCACTGTAGGTATAATTTTCGACAGGATAAGTAATCATTTTGGTGGCGGCTTATTTTTTAAAATAATATCTGGCTATTGGATCGTATTATTAGTTATTCTTTGCGGATATTTAATTCACTGGATACCCGAAACAACCAAGGTGCAATACAGGACCTGGTTTGCCAATCGACCCTTGCCTGCTATGGTTGGGGCATCTGTGTTAACTGTATTCCTGATCTACCAGATAGTAAGTTCGGATATGCAGCCTTTCATTTATTTTCAATTTTAGAAATAGGGGATATTATTTATCTTTCGAAAAAAATACACATGAATAAACTCGGATTATTTATACTTCTCACATTCATATTCTTTTCTTGCGGTGAGAAAAAAACTCCTGCGGTAATTACCGGTAACACACAAGAAGAAAAAGCCCAATCATCTGCAACAATATATATGGAAGAAAAAGCCGGGAAAAATTATGAGTCACAGGGGTTTGGAGCGTTTGATACAATAAAAACTCAACCCAATCTTGATTCATTGAAAGTGTTTCAGGAAAAAGCGGATTATTATCTATCCAAAGCAGAAGAATTAATATCAAGAGATTTTAAAAGATCGGGAATGTATTCTGATAGTTCAATTGTGGAATCGAAAAAAACAACCAGCTATCTTCAAAATTTCAAGCCTGTGATATTAGGATATGCCATACAGCATTTCTATAATGATGGTGATAAAGTTGCAACAAAAAAGGAGATCTTACTTAAAATGGATACTGCTTTTAGAGTTACGGAAGCCCTGTATAGATAAAGCAGGTGAGTCGATCATTTTATCAATTCAGTGAAATATGTGAAAAGGTTTGCTGGGCAGAATTGTAGAACAGCAAAGGTGTGATCTCGCAATCCATGAACTGGATGAGTGGAAATTTTGAAAGCAGGTCCATAACATCCTCCTCGTTCTTAGCTACGATAACAAGCCATAATTTAGAGCGGTCCATCGACACGCAATAGGAAGTTATTTTTCCCTCAAACATCATATCATTCACAACAGAGCGCTGGCTGGGGATCAGCTTCAGAAACTCATCGCTATGTGCACTATGCAAATTAACATCTACCATGAACTCAGGCATCGGATCCTTATTTTTTTAGTCAATTGTTTAATTCAAACTTACTATATTACCATAAACGTCAAAATATTGTTCAGGGTTGTCTGGCTTAATATTTTAACGGTTTTTTTTCGGATATTCAAACCAAAGCAGCTTCGAATTTCCAGCATGTAATGAACCACTATCTTTAGAAATTAATTCCAATGCAACAATTCCGCAGGTAGGCATTTCCTCTTCAAACCCTTTACATAATTTATTTGCTAATATCGAAAAGGTGGGATTATGTCCAAAGATACAGACTGTTTCAACATCGGGTTCTATTTTTTCGATTATTTGGATGATATCGTCTACAGTCCCAAAATATAATACCTGCTCCACCCTGATCATATTCTTATCATATCCAGTTAAGTCCGATATGATACGGCAGGTGCTGAAAGCCCGCAAGGCGGGACTGCTGACCATCAAATCGGGTTGAACACCTTTTTTAACAAGTAGTTTTCCCATAACCCCAGCATCCCTTATACCCCTGTCGGCCAGCGGCCGTTCAATGTCATGCAATTCGCCATTACCCCAGTCAGACTTTGCATGTCTTATTATCAATAATGTTTTCATTGTGGGTCTCGTTTATAAAATACATAACCGTTTTTTTCGTATAAATGTTGCAGCTGCGGTAGCGGATCAAACATATTTTTCTTTCTCACCGTCGTTGCAAAATAAACCGGTTTGTCAATATTTCCATTCAATAACCATTCGCTATAATACTTTCTATAATAAATAGGGTCGCCATCAAAATCCGGATGTGCATTTTTTAGCCAGCTTAAATACCTGGGGTTTTTTATATCAGTTTCCATACGCTCACCATAAAACAATTGAATATAACTTTTATATCCAACAACATCGGTATAGCAATCTTTTTCTTGCGCCGCTTTAAAAAAGTCGAGTAGTGATCCCTGACTATATCTTGCAATATGAGGAGTAAATATATTGAGCACCAGGTTGATTGTGATCATGGAAGAAATAAATAAAATTGTTACTGCCTTTTGAAGCTGGTTTTTATAATTTAAAACGAACGACACAATCAAACCGGATAACATTATCAGTGACAACAAAAACTCATATCCGTTCCACCCACCTTCGGTATTTAAAGCCATCCTGGTAAATTCATCATTAACCAACAACTTTAACCCTGGCAATTGAATAACTATGGGTACCAGCGCTACCAGGCTTGAAAAAATAACCCCGGTAATTATCAACAAAGCATTTTCCAGTTTACGCCATTGTGTTTTTAAACTATATAAACCGTATGCGGCTAAAAATGTAAGCGGAAAATAAGCCAGGGAAGAATAATGGATGATCTTAGTTTGAACTATGGAAAATACTATCATCACCACCCAAAACAAGATCAACATCCATCTTCTGAAATTCAGTATAACTTGATCATCGTCCTGACTTTTAATAAGTGACCTGACAGCAAATGCGGATGCAGGAAAGCAAAAGAAAAAAATGATGATAAAATGGTAACCGAAAAATCCGCCATGACTTGCATCTTCAGTTGTGGCCAAACGCAACTGATATTTTAAAAATTCACCAATGAACCAGGTTCCATTATTAATAATTTCAATTGTGATCCACGGAATGATCGGCAATGCAATAAAAACGAAATATAAAAGTATATGTTTGAGCGGTGGGAAAAACCTGAACCGTTGAATAATGAAATAGATCAAAATAACCAGGCCGGCAATTAACCCAGCAACTGGTCCTTTCGTGAGAACAGCAAGTCCGAGTAAAATACCTGAATAAAATAAATATCTTAAATAAAAAGAATTGCCGGAATAGCGAATAAAGTAATAAAGAGCCAGGAAAATAAATAAATTAAACCATGGGTCAATAATTCCGCTCTTAAAATAAAAATGCGGGAGGATACTGCCCGCATATGCCAGTACCCATAACCATCCCAATCTTTGATCCTTTAATTGTTTTCCAATTGAAAATAAAACCAGCAAGGTGATGATACCACAAACAGCATTCGGAAATCTTGCGGCAAATTCATTGATACCGAAAACTTTCATACTCGCTGCCTGCAACCAGAAAAACAAAGGCGGTTTTTCCCAAAATGGCTGGAAGTCTATTTGTGTTTGAGTGTAATTGCCGGTGAGGATCATTTCCCTTGACGCTTCTGCAAAATTGACTTCATCCCAATCAAACAATGGTGATGCACCCAGAAAGGGTACGAATAGAATAACGCCTATCAGCAATATCAGAATATGATCTCTGCTTATTTTCATGCTTTACAAAGTGGAAAATTACTAAACTTAATTGTGGGAGGAAATGTATCTTTACACATATGCCAAAGAAGAAAAAGAAAATAAATAAACATCTTGTTAAAGCCGGACATAATTTTGAGCATGAGCTATTTAATTTCATACTGAACAAACCTTCAAAAGGTGTTTCGGTTAAACAAATATTTAAATGGGCTTCCAAAACAGCGGAGACAGATAGCGTATTTGATGCATTGGAAAGTTTGATTTCCGGTGGCAGAATCGAAGAATATGCCCCGGATCTTTTCAGAGCAAAGCAAAAAGTAAACCCCATCAATACCATGATCGGCATTGTTGACATGACCCAAAATGGCAATGCTTATGTATTGATCGATGGTCATTTAAATGATGTATTTGTGCCTTCAAGAAAAACAAACCGGGCTTTTGACGGTGATAGCGTTAGGGTGAAAATAACTTTTTTGGGAAAAAAGAAAAAACCCGAGGGTGAAATTGTAGAAATTATTAAAAGGAAGAAAGAATTATTTGTTGGCAAGGTGGAGATATCAGAAAATTATGCGTTTGCTGTTACCGACGACAGGTTCAATAATTATGATTTTTATCTTTCCGCTGACGAGATCAAAAAAAATAAAGTAAAGCAGGGCGATCGTGTCATTATAAGAATTAAAGACTGGCCACCAACGATGAAAAATCCCATTGGCCAGATCGTGAGTAAATTATCCCCTGCCGGTGACCATAAAAGCGATATGGAAGCTATCCTGGTGGAAACAGGGATTAGCTATAATTTTCCTGAGGAAGTTGAAAAACAAGCGAAAGCATTACCGATTGAAATTTCGGCGGAAGAAATAAAAAAGCGGAGAGATATCCGAAATATTTTTACGATCACCATCGACCCTTACGATGCAAAAGATTTTGATGACGCAATTTCATACCGCATTTTGGAAAATGGAAATATTGAAGTTGGCGTTCATATCGCCGATGTTTCTCATTATGTGATTCCGGATACAGCGATTGATAAAGAAGCTTATTCCAGGGGGACATCGGTTTATTTAGTAGATCGTGTTATTCCAATGCTTCCGGAAAAATTATCGAACAATGTTTGTTCACTGCGGCCACATGAGGATAAATTATGTTTCAGTGCAATTTTTGAAATGGATAAAGATGCCCGGATAATTAATGAATGGTTTGGAAAAACAATTATTTACAGCGACAGGAGATTTACCTATGAAGAAGTACAGGATATAATAGATAAAAAAGCTGGCGAATATGTTGAAGAAATTTTAGAATTCAACAGGATAAGTACCGTATTAAGGGAAAAGCGATTTAAAAATGGCGCAATCACTTTCGAGACACAGGAAGTAAAATTTATCCTGGATGAGAATTTTGTTCCAACGGGATTATATGTAAAAGAAAGGAAACAGTCGCATATGCTGATCGAGGACCTGATGTTGCTGGCGAATAAGCGTGTTGCTTTTTATATGGCCAAAGAACGTTCAAAGGTTCCGTTTGTTTACCGCGTTCATGACCTTCCCGACATGCAAAAACTGGAAGAATTTGGATTGAATGCAAAGCGTTTCGGATATAAATTAAAATTAGATTCTCCAAAAAATATTTCCAGCGAATTAAATAAACTGATGGGAGAGATCAAAGGAAAACCGGAGCAAAACATTTTGGAGAGCCTTGCAATAAGAACAATGGCGAAAGCAGTGTATACAACAAAAAATATCGGCCATTATGGATTGGCATTTGATCACTACACCCATTTCACATCACCAATACGGCGCTATCCCGATCTCATGGTGCATAGGGTATTGCAAAATGTACTGACCAATCAAAAATTAATTTACCCAAATCTGGATGGACTTGAAGATAAATGCAGGCATTCGTCGGCGATGGAGCGCAAAGCAATGGAAGCAGAAAGAGAAAGTGTGAAATACAAACAGGTGGAATATATGTCTAAGCATGTGGGAGAAGAATTCGACGGGGTGATATCGGGCATTACCACCTTTGGCATATTTGTCGAAATAGTGGAAAATAAATGTGAGGGATTAATTCATGTAGATAATATCCGCGATGAATTGATGTACGATGAAACAAGAAGAAGGCTGGTGAGCCTCACCAATTCCGGTAACTATGAATTGGGAAATAAGATAAGGATAAAAGTACAGAAGGCTGATCTCGCATTGAGAAGGCTGGATTTTATTCCGGTGTAAATTATTGCTCGCAGTTGCGGAGATTGGATGAAATGAAACTAAATAAAATGCAAATCACATCAAGAAATTCAATTATTAAATATTCCCAGTTTGCTGGGGCGTATCTGCTCATGCATTCAAATTTAAATGCACAGGTTATTTATACGGATATCGAACCAGATATAGAATTGAGGTTTGATAACGAAACTTGTGGAATAGATATGGACAATAATGGGACTTTTGATTTTGCTTTTTTAAAGACTTCCGGCACTTATGATCATTGGAATAGTACAACAACAGTAATTCGTTTTCGCCATGCAATTTGGGTAGGACCCTACGGGACGTCCGAGAACGAAATTGCTGGGGATATTTACACACATAGCGGAGATGGAACAGATTATATGCCTTATGCATTTGTGAATGGTGTATTAATAGACCCTGGTTTTCAGAACTTTAATAATGCGGGGTATCAAATAATGGGGTTAGGGTTTTATACGCAAGATACGATTTGGATTGGGTATCTGGGTAAATGGGCTCCGGATGTTGAAGATCATTTTCTTGGTGTTAAATTCGTTGACGAAGCTCTATGTTATCATTATGGTTGGATAAGATGTTCAACGGCAGATACAACTAAAAGACTAATTATAAAAGACTATGCATTTGAAACACACTGCGGCACACCAATCAGAGCTGGAGACACGATAAGCTATGTTGATATTCAGCAGATAGAAAATACCATAAATGCAATTGTGTATAGCTATGATAATTCTATTTATATTCAGCTCATTGAAACCCTAAATGAACCAGTTGTAACCGTATTCGATTTATTAGGAAATAAGGTATATTCAAGCAAATTGGTTAATTCTTTTTCCACGATTGAATTAAAATTAACTCAAGGATATTATTTGGTTGAAATCAATTCAAATGAGAAAAAGTTTGTAAAAAAGATTTATATGAATTAATTTAATTAATGTGTCATAACAAACCCGCCTGAATAATTTAATCATACGGGTGAACATACTTAATTTAACCCTTCGCTGTCATTGTGTTTTTTCTCTATTCTGGCTGATGTTGTTGTTCTTCGTTTTAGAAACGTGAGCAGTTTGTAGAGACAAATTATTATAACAGAAGTTTTTTGAATGAATAGCTTGAAAAATTATTTGGATGGCAGCCACTCTGCCGGTAATTCAGCAACCACTTTCATTTTTTTATTTTCGACAGGATGTATAAATTCAATGGAATAGGCGTGCAGGCAAATTTCATCTTCCTTATATTTTTTTAATGATCCATATTTTTCATCTCCTACAATCGGGGAGCCGATAAATGATAATTGGGCACGTATCTGGTGATATTTTCCGGTGAGGAGGTGAATTTCCAATAAATATCCCAACCGCGATTCCCCTATTACCTTGTAAATCAATTCACATTTTACCGCACTTGCTCTATTATTTTTATAAATGATTGCTTTTTTATTTTTTGAATCCTTAAATAAATAATGCTGCAATAATCCTTCATTTTTTTCGGGTTTATTTTCAACAACAGCATAGTACACTTTTTCTATAACACCCGTTTCAAAC
>JBIOHA010000046.1:0-13218 GCA_044448625.1 Chitinophagales bacterium
AGAATTTATAATTATGCAGGACAGTTGGTGTATAATGAAAATATGAATACCGGTTCAAATGCAACAAAAGAAATTAATTTTAATTTGCATGCAAGCGGTGTTTATACGTTGAATGTATTAACCGAAACTGATATTGCAATTAAACAGATCATAGTTAACAGGTAATTCCATTCTGGTAAATCAATTAAATAAAAACGATCCCGATGATCTTTCGGGATCGTTTTTATTTTGGTGATAATGAAAATAATATGCTACTTCATTGTTACCCATTTTCCGTGAATTTAAAGTTAAATCATAAGATTTTGGTTCTATTATTTGATTTTTAATGAATATTCATTAAAATTTGTATATCATTTAAAACTCAAATTAATCTTATGATAAATCATTCCGTTGGCCAGGGAGGATTTAATGATCCTGCCGAGGTTCACTTCGTTAAAAATAGATTTATTCAACTCGGTTACACCTGGTTGTCGGCTGATTCGACAGTGAACCGGTCATTTATTGAAACAATAAGATTATTTCAATCAATTATTTCTTCGAGCCAAACAATTAAAGGTGATGGAAGAATTGATCCGGGATATAGCACATTGAAATGGCTTACGGCAGAAAATGCACCGAGGTGGATGAAATTACCCGTTGGGAGTAAAACAAATAAAACAGAAGGATATTATAATTTCACAGGCTGCGAACAACACGACGGAAATGATCATGGCACGAGCTGGCTGGTAGAACATATTCAAAAAGGAGCAAAAATTTATTCTGATTCATGGATATCCAATCACCCTGGAGCAAGTGTAATGTGGATCAATGATATGAGTGATTCAGACGGTGGTGATCACAAAGACCATCTTGGCCACGAGTGTGGATTAAGTTTCGATCTCAGGTTGCCAAGAAAGGATGGATTATCAGGAGGAATAGAAGTATCGCATGAAAGTTACGATCGAAATGCAATGCGGGAGATTATTAAAGCCATGCGCTTTCCCGGATCACTTATTGGAAAAATATTTTTAAATGATCCGGACCTCATCAGGGAAGGATTGACAAGAACTGCTAAAGGGCACGAAAACCATGCACATATTCAAATTGATTTTGCTCCGCAGATGATGCAATGATCAATGCAATAATTATTTTTCCTGGCTATATCACTTTACCAAGCTCACTTATAATAAGTGCATAAAGAGTAAATGAGGAAAAGCTTTTTACAGCGCAACTGCACTAACTTAGTACATTAAATCAAAAACGATGATAACCTATTTGAGAAACATCTGTTTCCCCTTGATCATATTGCTCATTGGTGCAGGATTTAGTTCGTCCACTCCTTCGGAAATTAAGAATGACAAACGAATCACTATTACGCTTTTCCAGCTTAATGACATTTATGAGATCTCCCCGTTAAATAATGGAGCTGTTGGAGGAATGGCCAGGGCAGCAACAGTAATTAGCGACCTGGAAAAAGAAAATAGAAATACCTATGTTGTTGTTGCAGGCGATTTTTTATCGCCCACCGCTATCGGAACATTGCCTTATAACAAAGCCGGAGATAAAATGGCGGGAATTCAAATGGTGGAAACAATGAACCAGGCAGGTGTTGACCTAGTTACATTTGGCAATCATGAATTCGATATTAAACAAAAACAATTGAGTGCCGCCATCAATGCATCTAAATTCGAATGGGTGAGTTCAAATGTAACGGAAACTTCAACAGGTAAACCATTTAATAAAATTTCAGGTAACGACACTACCCCTCTCCCTATAACAAAGATCGTGAGCTTTAAAGATGAAGATGGAACAACAGTGAAAATTGGTTTTTTTGCAATAACAATTATTACAGATAAATCGCCAAATCCACAGTACGAATATTATGATGATTATATTAATTCTGCCGGAAAGGCGGTTGCAGCATTAAAAGGCAATTGCGATATACTGGTGGCAATAACACATTTAAGTCTCAGCGACGATAAAAAACTCGCAGCAGCGTTTCCAGAGATCAATATGATAATCGGTGGGCATGAGCATATTAATTCATACAACTTTGTTGGCAATACAATTATTGCAAAAGCAGATGCAAATGAAAAGTCAGGATATATACATTACCTCACTTATGATCATCGCACAAAAAAAACGGACATCACATCAAGGTTGATAGGAATTACCAATTCAATACCGGAAGATTCGGTTACAGGAAAAGTAGTGGATAAATGGAATGGAATTGCCGACAGCGTTTTGCACGCTGTAAAAAAAATGCAACCATGTTTGATCATCGACAGTGTGAGCACACCATTGGATGGCACTGAAGCGGGAATTCGAACACAACAAACAAATTTGGGAAATCTTATTTGTGAATCGTTCAGAGATGCAGCAGGAATGAATACCGATCTCGCTATGATGAATAGCGGCAGCATCAGGCTCGACGATTATTTGTCGGGTTATATTACAGAATACGATATTTTCAGGGTGTTGCCTTTCGATGGTAATGTGATGGTAAAAAAAATGAAGGGCTCTTTTATTGATTCGCTGATCCAAACCAATCCCGCCCGTGCGAATATTGGTTCGTATTTGCAATTTTCCGGCATTTCTTTTTGCAACGACACTGCTGTTATTAATTCAGCACCCATCAATCACGATAAATGGTATACCGTTGCCCTCAACGATTTTTTAGGGAATAACCTGCAGGATGGATTAAAAGTATTTCCAACAGAAACAATTCCGATGCCTCAGCCATCAACAGTGCAAAGTGCATTAATAAAAAAGATAAAATCAATTGCTGCACCTATTAGTGATGACGTGCAAAATAATGACCTGATCGTTCCTTGTTATTAGTGCTGGTGAATGTTAAACATTTCAGCACTCAATAATTCGGCCCATAGTTTATACATTTTTCCTGAAGGATGTAAACCATCGCCGGCGAGGAGTGATGCATCATCTTCAGCATCACGTGAAATAGAAGTGATGTTGATATAATGCACATTATATTTTTCAGAAATTATTTTATTGATGGAATTAAAGATATCGATCTCGTTGCTTATCTCAGCAGTAGGCTGCGTACCATACTTTGCAAATGGCGTTACCCCGTAATCGGGGATGCTTAAAACAAATATATGATCAGCTTTATTATTTGCAAGAGCGATCGCTGTTTTCAATAATTTTTCGAAATTTGATTTATACATCGTGGTGTCAATTCCCTGGAACTGGTCATTCACCCCTATCAACAATGTAACATAATCATATTCCTTTTTTAATTCACTCCGCTCAATTGCATTAATAAGGTTTAGTGATGTCCAGCCTGTGCGTGCGATTATTTCAGGTGCCTCAAATAAAACATTTTCTTGTTTTAATAAGGCAAGTGTTTGCTCAGGAAACCTTTCATCAACAGCAACCGATTGACCAATAGTATATGAATCGCCGAGGCAGAGCATCGATTTATTATCTTGTTGATTTGTCAGGTTAGATAAAAATATTAAAATGGACAATAGCATAGTGAATATACGATAACGGTCATGTCATAGTTCTATTCAGCGATTCATTATACCCCAATAACAGTTATATTTGTAATATTAGGTCAGAGATCTTAATTAAGTTAAGCTGAAAATCCCTTCTTCTGGATTAAGCAGGTTTTTTTAGATTTATAGAATCATTTTTTTAAATAGTGGTTTCAAATTGGGTTATTTTGACAGACGAATTAATTATTCAGCAAACCAATAATTGGATAAAAGAAGTTGTGATCGACTGCAATTTTTGTCCGTTTGCGGCAAAAGCTTTGTTTAGAAAAAATATTCGCTACTCGGTTTTATCCTCAATCGATCTTGCTGATAGCCTCCAGGAAGTAGAAAAGGAATTAATTCAACTCGATCAAAACAGCGAGATCGAAACAACTTTTATTATTTTCAAGAATGATTATATTAGTTTTTACGATTTTCTTCACCTGTTAAAAAAAGCGGAACAACTATTATTGAAGGGTGGCTATGAAGGCACTTATCAATTAGCTAGTTTCCACCCGCTCTATTGTTTTTCTGGCAAAGAGGAAAACGACCCCGCAAATTATACCAACCGATCTATTTATCCAATGCTCCATTTATTAAGGGAAGAAAGTATTACGAAAGCATTAACGAATTTTCCTCACCCGGAAACTATTCCGCAAAATAATATTGACTATTCTGAAAAGAAAGGCCTGGTGTATATGCAGATGCTGAGGGCAGCATGTATCAGGTAAATTTAACAAGAGTGAAAAAGTGACGAGTGATGAAACACGAGTTACAAGTGACGAATTGCTTGCGAATTAAGCTGGTTGCATTTTCATTTCCGGCTGATAAACATGATCCTCATCAAAAACACGTGAAGGATATTTAACGTGGTATTCAAACTCATGACGGAAATGTCTTATTGCTGAAGCGACCGGCCAGGCAGCTGCATCACCCAGTGGACAAATGGTATTTCCTTCAATTTTCCTTTGAATATCCCAAAGCAGATCTATATCTTCCATTTTGCCATGGCCGTATTCGATATTATGCAAAACCCTTTCCATCCATCCGGTTCCTTCGCGGCATGGAGAACATTGCCCGCAACTTTCGTGGTGGTAAAATCTTGTAAAGTTCCATGTATTGCGTACGATACATTGTTTTTCATCATAAACAATAAATCCGCCAGAGCCTAACATCGAACCTGTTGTGAACCCACCTTCACTTAAACTTTCGTATGTCATAAGTCGCGGATTGCCATCGCTCATTTTTAATAATAAATGTTTAGGGAGGATCGGTACTGATGAACCACCGGGTACACATGCTTTTAATTCGAGCTTGTTTTTTATTCCGCCGCAATATTCATCGCTGTAAATAAATTCTTCAACGGGTAATCCGAGATCAATTTCATAAACACCCGGACTATTAATATTCCCTGATGCTGAAATTAATTTCGTTCCGGTAGATTTTCCTATTCCGATCTTTGCATATTCTTCTCCGCCTTCATTAATTATCGGCACCACCGCTGTAATTGTTTCAACATTATTTACAATGGAGGGACAATTCCATAATCCGGCAACAGCAGGAAATGGCGGTTTAATCCGCGGGTTGCCTCTTTTTCCTTCCAGCGATTCTATTAATGCTGTTTCTTCTCCGCATATATAGGCGCCTGCACCTGGATGAACATAAAGATCCAATGAATATCCTGTACCTAAAATATTCTTTCCTAAAAACCCTTTTGCATAGGCTTCAGCAATTGCTTTTTCCAAAATGCGCAGGATGAACATATATTCTCCCCTGATATAAATATAACTTGTGCGGCAACCCAGGGCATAACTTGATGTGATCATTCCCTCAATTAATAAATGAGGATTTTTTTCCATTAATAATCTATCCTTAAATGTTCCGGGTTCGCTTTCATCTGCATTGCATAATAAATATCGGGGCTTTTCAGTAGATCGATCCAAAAAACTCCATTTAAGTCCCGTTGCAAATCCGGCGCCGCCCCTTCCTCTTAATCCTGATTTTTTTACCTCCTCGGTAACTTCATCAGGTGTCATATTTTTTAATGCTTTCTCAACAGACCTGTATCCGCCTTTTTGTATGTATACATCCAGCTTTTCAATTCCTGGTGTATTAATATGCTCGAGTAATAATTTCCTTCTCATGATCTATAGTGCGGAATATCGTTAATTTAATACAGGAACCTGTTGTTCCATTTTTAGTTTATTTAATAGCTCGTCAACCTTTTGCTCGGTCAAATGCTCATAAAATTTTTCTCCGATCTGAAACATCGGGGCGTAACCACATGCACCTAAACATTCAACCGTTTTTATGGTGAACATTTTATCGGGTGTGGTCTCCCCCACTTTAATATTTAATTTCTTTTCGAGATAGGAAATAATTCTTTCGGCGCCATTGATACAACAAGGGCTCGTTTGACAAACCTCAATTAAAATTTTCCCTACCGGTTTTAAATTGAACATGGAATAAAACGTTGCCACTTCATACACTTCTATCGGGAGAATATGCAATAGCCTGGCAACGTAATCCATTGTTTCAACACTTAACCATCCACCGAATTCTTTTTGTGCGATATGCAAAACTGGCAGCAAAGCAGATTTTTGATTGCCTTCAGGATATTGGCTAATGATCCTCGCCACTTCCTGCATGGCTTCAAAAGAAAATTCTTTATAATTGTCTGACATCATGCTCAAAATTCTTGAATTAATTTTTTCACTCTTGATTCCCCACAAGTTCCTGGTTCTTGGTTCCTGGTTCTTGGCTCCTGGTTCTATTCACGAATCCAACTCCCCTGCGATCACATTCATACTACTCAGCGTAATAATTGCATCACTCAGCATTGCGCCTTTTACCATTTCAGGATATGCCTGGTAATAAATAAAACACGGGCGGCGGAAATGTAATCTATACGGTTGCCGGCCACCATCGCTTACCAAATAAAATCCGAGTTCGCCATTGCCGCCTTCCACAGAATGATATACCTGCCCTTTGGGAATATCCACCTCTCCCATCACAATTTTAAAATGCCAGATCAATCCTTCCATTGTGTTGTACACTTCATCTTTTGATGGAAGATAAAATTCAGGAACGGCAACATGATAATCGCCGACAGGCATTTTATCCATTGCCTGTTTAATAATATGCAGGCTTTGCCACATTTCTTCCTGGCGAACACAAAATCTATCGTAGGTGTCGCCGGCGGTACCTAATGGAATAATAAAATCAAAATCTTCATAGGAAGAATAAGGTGTTGTAACACGCACATCATAATCAACTCCTGCTGCTCTTAAATTGGGACCGGTAAATCCATAATCCAATGCCATTTCTGCGGTGATAGATCCCACATTTATTGTTCTGTCCATGAAAATGCGATTGCGCATTACCATTTTTTCAAACTCTTTTAATGCAGCAGGAAATCCTGCTAGAAAATCATTGATCAATGTATTTACTTTCGGTGTGAAGTCTCTTTCAAAACCACCGATCCTTCCAATATTTGTTGTTAACCTCGTTCCGCAGATCTGTTCGTAGATATCATATATTTTTTCCCGCCATTGAAATACATATAAAAAGCCGGTCAATGCGCCGGTATCAACCGCAATTACCGAATTACAAACAATATGATCTGCAATACGAGCAAGTTCCATAATTACCACACGCATATAATCAACACGTTTTGTTGTTTGTACACCCAATAATTTTTCCACCGTCATATGCCATCCGATATTATTGATGGGTGATGAGCAATAATTCATTCTGTCGGTGATGGGAGTAATCTGATAAAACGGGCGGTGTTCAGCTAATTTTTCAAAGGCACGGTGAATGTATCCAATGGTTGGCTGGGCATCAACAATTATTTCCCCATCCATTTTCAATACATTTTGAAACACACCATGCGTGGCAGGATGCGTTGGACCGAGGTTGAGATAATTGTATTGCTTTAACTCTTCCTCTGTTTGAGTAATTCCGTTAAAGTATTTATCGTTTATATCGGGCATTATTAATTTTAGATTGTCGATTTGGTAATTGTCGATTTAGTAATTGAAGGTGACATATGATAAATTATCCAATTGACAATTACCAAATTAACAAATTCTGAGCGTTCATCTTCCAAAATATTTATCTTCCTTATCTGTTCTTGTTCCGTCTTCGAGTGGATATTGTTTTAACATTGGGAAATAATTCATGTCTTCAACATTTAATATTCTTCTCAGGTCGGGATGGCCGGTAAATTTAATCCCAAAGAAATCATATGTTTCGCGTTCCATCCAGTTGGCGGTTTTAAATAATACTGTTGCGGTAGGAACCACTGCATCATTTGCTGCAAAAAAAGTATGCACCCGTATGCGAACATTATTCGTGAGGCTGTGTAAATGATAAACCACACTTAATTCTTCTCCTTTATTATCGGGAAAATGCATACCGCATAAACTGGTAAGAAAATTAAACTGAAATAAATTACTATTTTTCAACCATTGCAGAATATCTATTATTTTTTCACGCTCCACAACAATATCTATCATGCCATAAGATTCTTCAACGCTTCTAATAGCATCACCAAACTGTTCCCTGATCAAACTTTCTATTAATGCGTTATTGATCTGATTATTCATTTCTTAATGTTCAATGTGATCAATCCTACTTCCCACTTCTTACTTCTTACTTCCTACTTCTTACTTCCTACTCCTTATTCTATTCCATAACTCGTCAACAATTTTTGATACTCCGGCGATTGTCTCCTTCTTGATCCTTCCGCTTTAATTAGCTCCTGAATTTTAATAATTCCATCCAATATTGCTTCAGGCGGAGGAGGGCAACCTGGAACATAAACATCAACAGGAATTATTTTATCAATTCCCTGAAGAACCGAATAGGTATCAAAAATTCCACCGCTGCAAGCGCATGCTCCAACTGCAATTACCCATTTTGGTTCTGCCATTTGAATGTACACCTGTTTTAAAACGGGTCCCATTTTTTTTGCTATCGTGCCCATTACCATTAAAAGGTCGGCCTGACGCGGAGAGAAACTTAATCTTTCTGCACCAAATCTTCCGAGATCATAAGTAGATGCCATTGTTGCCATGAATTCAATTCCACAACATGATGTGGCAAATGGCAGGGGCCAAATAGAATTCGCTCTCGCCAACCCAACAATTTTTTCAAGTCGCGTTAAACCATAACCTTCACCTGTATACATTTCAGGCTGACCGGTTTTGGTCATCAATATTTTTTTATTTTCTGTTTTTTCGAGTTCCAATTTCTTTTATTTATCACGGCCGTGCTTTTGTTGTTTTGCCACAAGGCACCAAGGCACAAAATCTAGTATTAATTATTCAATTCTTTTATTAATTTATTTAATCTCATTTCGCAATTTTGTTCATTCCGCATTTCGCAATTCTCCTCATTTCGCAATTCTCCTCACTCCCACTTCAAAGCACCTTTCTTGATGATATAAAAATATCCCAACAGCAAAGGCGCGATAAAAACCAACATTTTAAAAAATCCTGTAGTTCCTAATTCACGAAAATTTACTGCCCAGGGATAAAAGAATATCACCTCCACATCAAACAAAACAAAAAGGATGGCTATCAGAAAATATTTCACTGAAAACGGAAGGCGTGCATTTCCGATAGAATCGAGCCCGCACTCAAAACTCTCAAGTTTCTTTGCCGACTTGTGTTTAGGTCCGAATTTTTGTGAAAGCAGAATGGTGGTAACAACGAAACCGGCAGCAACAATAAACTGAATTAAAATAGCAGCATAATCCAATGATTGCTGATTTCCGATATGCTCGTCCATTTGCTGTTTTTGTTGTTAAAATCTAAAATTAAAAGGCCAAGCAAAGGTAGGTATTCGAATCGGAAAATTGCATGATTCGAATGATTCAATTCGTGGTGCAAATAATGGAGAAGGAAGGTATAAACAGGGGTTAAACTCCTCCCACAACGTAGAGTTGATCCATGGTTGGCGAAATGCTTCCACCGGTTGGTTCAAGTGTTACTGCAAAGGCATCGGCAGCCCCGATATTCTTCATAAGCTGAAGCTGGTCGCTCATATCAAATACACCGGCGTCGATCGGTTTATTGTCTTTCAGTGCCCAAAGCTGATATTGTTTTCCGGTAGGAGGAACAGGAAGATTGTTAACGCTTACATATAGATTTCCGGAAGCCTTATCCCAATAGACTACTGACGAAGAATTCGGGCTAACTGCTGTTCCCCGCATGGTTACGGCTATCATATCCGGATTTTTCATTATGCCCAGATCCGATTTCAGATGCTGATAATCGGCACGGATAACATTGGTTTGGTCGGTTAAGAAAGTATTTTCTTCCGTGAGTTTTGCAAGATCTTCTTTAACACCCGTATAGCTATTGTAATAATATACATTTGTGGCCAGGCTGATGAATAAAAGTATTGAAGCTGCATAAGCGAGATATCTCATTAAATTTGAGTTTCTCGCTGTAGAAGGTTTCATTTGTATCGTTTTGGCTGCAGGAGTTTCGTCAACCTCTTTGTCGCGGATTACTGATAAAATATTATTGAGAACTTGTTTTGGAGGATCAATCGCATGTGCAAATGCATAGCCTTCAAACGCCTCTTCAATTGATTCGAGTTCCTTTTTGATCTCTACATGATTGGATGCCATCGCTTCCACTTCTTTCTTTTCAGATTCCGAAAGGGCTCCTGCAACGTAAAGTTCAAGTATTCCTGATTCTATGTAATCTTTCGCATTCAATTGATGGTCTCTTTATTTCTTATATTTTTTCACGCAACAACATTATTGCGCTTCTCAATCTTGTTTTTACTGTCCCAAGTGGTATATCTAATTCTTCCGATGCCTCCTGGTGCGTGTATCCTTTAAAATAGATCAGATCTATTAACTGTTTCCATTCAGGTTTTAGTTTATTTACGATCTCTCTTATGCCTATGGTGTCAGGTTTAATGTCGTCGTAAATTTTTGTTGGATTCTCATAAAGAACGGTTTCGTCGCTCACGGTTTTTTTTCCTGTTTTAAAACCTTTGCTTCGCATTTTATCAATTGCCGTATTGCGACAAATATTCAACATCCAGGTAAACAACCTTCCTTTTGATGAATCATAAGAAGCAGCATTATTCCATATTTTCATAAATGCTTCCTGCAAAATATCTTCAGCTAAATGGTCATCATTTACAATACGTGTAATAACACCAAAAAGTGCCGAAGAATATTTCTCATAAATGGTTTTGAGAGCAGTTGATTGATTAGCTTTCAATCCCAAAATGAGCTTCTCTTCATTTGCCTGTATGTTTGAAGCGATGTTCACCTGTTGATTAACAAATTCATTTACGCAGATTATTAGCCCACAGTTTTAAAGATATGAATATTTCCCAATTGCTGAATCAAACTTTATTTGATTACTTCAAAAATCAAAGTCTCAGAACCCGACAACCTGTTTATTGTTGCAAGATAAATTCCCGAACGGCAGTTATCAAGGAGTATCTGCTTTTGCATCGATCCGCTGAAATTATCTGTGTATTCCTGGTAAACCATATGGCCCGTTGCATCAGAGATCACGATGGAAACCATGGGTGAGGAATTATTGGAAATGATATTAATAAAATCGGAGGTGGGATTTGGATAGATATGTGTAACGGGATCTAAAGCTTCAGTGCATGTAAGCGATATGA
Organism: Chitinophagales bacterium; assembly: GCA_044448625.1. Lineage (GTDB taxonomy): Bacteria > Bacteroidota > Bacteroidia > Chitinophagales > BACL12 > UBA7236. The sequence goes on from JBIOHA010000046.1 coordinate 11,145, forward strand.
TATTTGAATAAACAAAATCACCATTCAAGTCTATCTGTTTTAAGCGGTAATAGGAAGTTGTTATGAAATTATCATCTTCAAATTCGTAGTTATGCTCAGATGTGGTGGTGCCGTTTCCTTCAACATAACCAATTGAATTGAAGGTCACTCCATTAATACTTTTTTGAAGTTCGAATCCTGCACAATCTGTTTCAGTTGATGTGTTCCAACTCAGAAGTGACACATTATGGCCCAAGGCTTCTGCTGAAAACTCTGTAAGCCCTACCGGAAGTAAAATATCACATACGATCATCACATTATCCATATAATTTGTTTCGGAATTGAGGCCGCCGAATTCTGCTCTTATCCTTAACCTTTTGATATCGCTCAGGTAGGTGATCATGTCGGCAGCGGTTGCAAGTGAACCGGCGAGGTCGGGGCAATTTGCTGCATCGAGTAATCCATCGAGGATCCAGCTTCCTTCAACTAGTGGAACAACATAGCTTGTCCATACCTCGCCTGGATTAGGAGATGAGTTATATGAGATCGTGTAATCGTCGCCTTTGATGATCAATACATCGTACTGACTTCCAACCGGCCAGCCATCATCATTGGTTTTGAGGTCAAACAACAGGTCGCATCCATAATAAGCAGAGAGATTTCCTTTCCACTCCGACCCTCCCCCAAAAAAATACCAAACACCTATAGAATTATCTGTACCTCGTATACAGCCGCCGGGATTACCGCCTGAAGCAGAATAGGTAACACCGGGAGATGATTCTGCGGGACATTTTCCAACCGTGCCCCAGCTCTCAGCATCAATCGAGAAATCACTTACGGGTTGCGAAAAACAAGGTAACTGAGCGAGGAAAAACAGGCCCGAAAATAAAACTATAAAATGTTTTAGTTGGTTTTTCATGCTCTAATTAGAGGGTCTCCCAGTAGTAATAATACTTTGAATACAATATTACTATGGATGCCAGTATTTTACAACTGTTTTGTAAGAATTTTTTTTTGCCCGTCAAATCTAAACCCTTCTGTTTCAGGTTATCATAGGGATACCAATTGCAAATTGTTAAGAGTTGATCTCATAGAAAATTGATGGGAATTCGGAGGGTAAAATCAGGATCAGGCATCACCCTTATCTATTGGTGGATATTGAAGGTCGAGTTTTGACAGTGATTCGATTATTGTTTTTGCCACCAGGTATTCCTTATACCAGTTTTTATCTGCCGGAACAATATGCCAGGGGATATCGGGCCCACAATTATTGAATGCGTCTTCATAAGCTGCCATATATTCATCCCATAGTTTTGATTCTTTGCGGTCATTGACATTGTATTTCCACATTTTTTTGGGGTCCGACAATCGTTCTTCCAGCCTTTCGAGCTGTTCCTCCTGAGAAACATGGAGATAAAACTTCAAAATGACCGTGTTATTTTCCTGCAGCAGGCTTTCAAAGGCATTGATATGGCGATAACGCCTTTCAATGGTGGGCATATCCACCCAATTATGTACCCGTTGAATCACAACATCTTCATAATGGGAACGGTTGAATATCTGTATCATTCCTTTTTCTGGCACATGGTGATGGATACGCCATAAAAAATCATGACCCATTTCCTCGTCTGTTGGCTTTTTAAATCCTTTTACCCGGCAGCCCATTGGGTTCACTCCGGCAAACACTTCAGATATCACACCGTCTTTACCGCTGGCATCCATTCCCTGCAAAACGATCAACAGGCTGTATTTTGACTGGGCAAACAGAACATTTTGCAATTCATCCATCTGCCCTACCAGCTTTTTTGTTTTTTCCTTAGTTGCTTCCTTATCAAATCCGGAAGGCGGGGTGGTGTTAATTTTTGAAAGTTTGATCATCGCTATGTTAAAAATATTGGGTAAAAATACCTTTTAAAGATTATTCTTCAGCCGCTGAGGAACAAAGTAAGGCCGGGGTGAGTCAGTACACATAATTTTCTATTTTTACATTCCAATTTTAAAAATATAGGAACTGTCATGGCCAAAAAGGAAGATAAAAAAAGATATAAGTTCAAAGAAATGAAAGTGTATGGGTCGCTGGAGAATTTTTTCGGCA
>JBIOHA010000047.1:0-13166 GCA_044448625.1 Chitinophagales bacterium
ATGGTGCTGTTGGAAATCAAAGAGTTATTATTTCGAAATAACACGGCGACAGAAGCTAAATTCTGATGAAATTGGAGGAATACTCCAGGCAATTTGTCCGAGCAGATGGTAGCAACTGACTCCTCTTATGCCAGTGACCGCAGGCCATTCATTATATTTTGCTCGATCACCGAAAGCTCGGAAGGTGACCGGAAAAATTTATCTCCAGTCATTTTTTCATACAATTCGATATACCGTTCAGAAATTGTATTTATCCAATCGTTGCTCATAGCTGGAACCACCTGCCCCTCTTTACCCATAAATCCATTTTCAATCAGCCACTCCCTCACAAACTCTTTCGACAATTGTTTTTGATGTTCATTATTTTTTTGGCGCTGTTCATATCCATCCAGATAAAAATACCTTGAAGAATCGGGTGTATGAATTTCATCCATTAAAATAATTTTATCCTCGTGCAATCCGAATTCATATTTGGTATCTACCAGGATCAAACCTCGCTCATTAGCCATTTCCGAACCTTTCTTAAACAGCTTCCTGGTATAATCTTCCATCATCTGATATTTTTCGGGAGAAATAATATTACTGCTCAATATTTCTTCTCGCGAAATATCTTCATCATGTCCCGCTGCTGCTTTAGAAGTTGGAGTGATGATGGGTTCAGGAAATTTATCATTCTCTTTCATTCCATCCGGCATCGGCACACCGCAGATCATTCTTTTGCCGGCTTTATATTCCCGCCATGCATGTCCGCTTAAATAACCGCGGATCACCATTTCAATTTTTACAGGTTCACATTTTATCCCAATTGAAACTCGCGGATCGGGAACATTCAATAACCAGTTGGGTGCAATCTCTTTCGTAGCATTTAAAAAATATTCCGCGATAAGATTTAATACCTGGCCCTTATATGGAATTGGTTCAGGCAATATCACATCAAAGGCTGAAATTCTGTCGGTAGCCACCATCACCAGGTATTTATCATTGATCGTGTACACATCACGCACCTTTCCATGATATATAGCCGTTTGTCCTGGCAAATTAAATTCGGTGGTCTTGATCGACATATTTGAGTTTGGGACAAAAATAAAAATTATTTAATTCTATAAGCGATCACCATATTATCAATAACGGTTATCAGCATTTTATCGCCGCTTAAAGTAAGGTCGTCGATCACAATATTTTCGGAGCCCGGTACTGGAAAGTTTTCAGCCACCTGGCCGTCATTTGAAAATAATACCACCTTCCCATTACCGGCCAGACCATAAAAATCCTGTCCGTTGAATGTGGTGGTTGCAATTTTGTTAAATCCATTTTCCACTTCGGCAACAAATAAAGTTCGGCCAAGCATTGTCTTTGCTTTAAAATATCCATCTTCCAACAGAAGTACATCGAGTGTATCATCAATATTTACTTTTGCAAAGTTGCCGGTAATAAATTTATCAGAAGCCGAAATAGTTTTTGTTTTCAGATCGTGGTCAACAATTACCACCTCTCCTTTTGCATCCATTATAAAACTTAATGGCCCATTGTTATCGATTGCAATTATTTTATTGTCCAATGAAATTGAACTGACATGTCTTCCACTTTCTTTATTTACCTGGAATCCCCTGCTATTCAAATAAACAATATATTCCTCTTTGCCGCGGATAGCAAACAACGGCCATTCAATATATCCTGAATTTTTCATCGGGTTCCACCCGGGAATTGGTTTTCCATCCTTATAAAAACCATAAATATTATCATTGCTGCAGGCAACAAACATGCGGTAATCATTTTTAGTGTTCATTAAAACTGCCAGCGGGTTTGTAGTCGCAGAAGTCAGTGTAATGGGAAATCCCTCTACAGGATTGCCATTCATATCAAGTAAATAAATTCCGTCGGATGTACTAAATAAGATCTGGCTATTATTGTTTCCATAAAAATCAACTTCATGCACAACACCTGCTAACTTTTTCGTGAGTTGGTGTTTCCAAATAATGTCGCCGTTTGCAGAAATAAGATAGAGTTGATGTGCTGTATCCTGGACAATAATATTTTTTTGCCTTGCGATCAGGTTGTAAACAGTGAATGGCCCTGCTTCAATCATGTAATCAACCTGCAATTTCCATAAACCGCCGCTCTTCCGCTGTGGTGCAGAACGATAACGAAGGAAGCCATTAACCAATTCAATATTTTTATTGTGACTGAATTGTATCTCGAAGGTGGAAAATTTTTGAACCAGGTCGAATTTCTTTTCAACAGAATCGATCAATTTATCAGAAACAAAACTTTTTATGATCTGTTCACTTTTGCTGAGATCAATATAAACAGAATTATTGAAAGAGGATGATAACTCTGTTTTAAACCCTGCATAATCCTGGTCCTGTTTTAATATTTCGCCATTTTCAACGGCATCGATCATATTTTTAAGCTGGATGATCTCCAATGTGATGATGAGATCATTATTCACCCATGCTGCAAATGCGATCTGAGGAAAATCAACTCCTGAAATACCTGAAATGATTTCTTCTGCATTGATCTGCATCATAACATGTTCGCGATAAATCAAAGAATCATTCTTCACACAATATTTCAATTTAGTGGTTGCAAGTTTCTGATCCATTGCGGGAATGATGAGATAGGCCTTTTTCATAAATTGCTTATCCAGCGATTCTGAAATTCCGAATATCAGCTCCTGTCCCATCCAGGGTGCCCAGTAATCAAAATATTCGCGATTTGTTTTTTCGCTTGAAAACCGGGAAGCAATATTTTCCGTTAGCTGCTCTGCATTGATTCGATACAGCACAACAGTATTTGCAGGAACAACATCGTTCATATCCGTTGTAAACTCACCTGCGTAATTTCCCAGGTCGAGTTCGCCCGATGCACTTTTAACGGATGCATATCCATTCAACAATATTCCGGTTTCCTTAAAATCTAATGTGAGCGCCAACCACGATGCTGATCCCTTTAATTTCACCATTTCACCATATTTATCATTGGTGGAGAACATGGATAAGTATTCTGAAAGCTGCGACACGTTCACATAAAATGAATAATTTTTCTTTTTATCCATTCTATCATAAACATCTTTAAATCCTTCACTTTCGGTTACAGGAGTTCCTTTCTTCAATTGGAGAATAGCATTTTCAACCATTACTGTTGAGGTGCTGAAAATAAATATGCCCTGCACCTTTGCAAATGAAATTTTCGCATTGTGGATCTTATAACTCAGTTCATAAATATCAATCCGCTCAAATTTATGCTGAGTTGCCACGGGTTTTTCTTCATTGAGCAGGGGTAGAAATTCGGATAATTTTAAATTCTTTGCTTCACTCAGCTGGATCAGAAACAAATAATCAATAGCGTGTTCACCTGATGCAAATGCTCCCGCAATGATATTTTCATTTTGAAGGTCGGAAAGCAATTCGGCTTTTGTTGTTCCAACCCTGGTTAATAATTGAAAATCATTTTTTAATTCGGCAAAAATGTCAAGCCTTTCCAACTCCTCGAATACGGTATTATCGGTAAGCAGTGAATAAAAATCGCCGGCATTTTTTACATCAAAGAAACAAACCACATCCTGGGGCATTGCATTCAGCACTATGCTATTCCGCTTATTAAAGAACAGAAGATAAACCGCAATAAATATCCCAAGTGCTATTGCAATTGTAATGATCCAAATTCTTCTTTGCGCCATGTTATGTGCTTACATTTGCAAAGCTAAAATGAATATTCATGTTAGCCTACGCACCTATGCACATAATATTTTAACAATGGATCAAAGAACTATCATCCGGATAGCGGCAATTTCAGGTGCGGTTTCAGTAGCGCTTGGAGCTTTTGGCGCACATGGCCTCGACAATTTAATGCAGGAAGGAAAAATTGGTCCAGACGACATCGACATTTTTGAAACTGCTGTCAGGTATCAGTTTTACCATACGTTTGCTTTGATAGGATTAGCTGCGTTGGGAGACCATATCAATGCTCGAAGTAAAAAATATGCTGCCCTGGCATTTCTTACAGGTATCGTTATTTTTTCAGGCAGCCTATATTTATTATCACTTTCAGAAGCATTTTTCGGAACAAGGTTGTCGTGGTTAGGGGCAATAACTCCACTCGGAGGTTTGGCATTTATTGCCGGTTGGCTGTTTTTATTTTGGGGTGCGCTCAAAAAATAATTACGCTGTATTTACCCACAAAAAAAATGAGCCCCTGCTTTGCGCAAAGGCTCATTAATATTTTGATCTGAATTATTTATTTACACTTAAATTTCAACTTGCTGGAGTCAAATGTACATCCGCTCTTTTCAGCAACTTTCACACCTACGATAAGATTCTGTGTACTTGTCATATTGATCTTGGTATCAACATTTGATAAGGTCACATCACCGATCTGTAATGTTTTAATTGTAAAAATATCTCCTTTAACAACTGTTCCGTTTCCGAGGTCTGTAGGTTTATCATTTTTAATATCCGTTTCAGTGATCGCACCGGATTCCCATAATTTAATAAAATAATCACGACCCACCATTGCAACTGTAACACTCGGACTTAAATTCAAAATGTATTTGGTCTGTTCTTTACCGTTCACTGTTGCAGTACCTTCATACATATTACCTTTTTTGGTAAGCGTAGCATCAACTGCAACTCCTGATGTGGTAGTGGTAGTTGTTTTACCTTTTGTATCGTTGCCTTTAGTAGTTGTTGTGGTGGTGGTGGTGGTTTTGTTATCACCAGAATTACCTGTATCAATAACATCAGACTCATCTACCTGTTGAAGATCCTGCAATTGTTTTCTGCGTTTTTCTTCTTCTTCGCGTTTCCGTGCTTCGTTGGCCTCAATTGTTGCTTCATCATACATAATGATCGCATTAGGAATAATACCAACGATAGTAAACTCAGTTCTTCTGTTCAACTGGTGGAGGTATTCAAAATCTTCCCCTTTATATTTTGTGATGAATGCTTCAGTTAATACTGTACCTGCAGGTACTGTTCCACCTTTCGGTAATTTAATTTCATCAGATAAGGTTTTTGGTGTTGATTCACCATAGCCTTGTGCTATTAAGCGCTCAGGATTGATTCCTCTCGAAATCAAATAGCTTACAACGGTATCTGCACGATGCTGTGATAATATCTTATTCTTCTCGTCAGTATCACGGCTGTCGGTATGTGAACCGATCTCTACTTTTAATTGGGGACTCAGGGCCAAAACATTATACATAGAATCCAGGGCTTTAAACGACTCAGGCCTCAGATCCCATTTTGCCAATTCGTAATAAATATTTTTTACTTCTATCGGCTTCATTTCAATAATTGGCTCCATTAAGACATCAACATATAATGTATCATTTTCTTTTAATCCTACTGTTGATGTAGTTGCTTTTCCGTTTTTATATTTTTCCTTGTAGCCATTCATTTCAAATTTATCCTGTGCCGTTCCTACAAAAAAGTCTTCGTATGGGTCAGTATTCTTAGTAACTGCTTCCTGCATTTTAACACCTGAGCGCATAAGATCAATACTTGCTCCGTAAATTGGCTGCATGGTTGTTTCATCAATTGCTCTTACCATGATCACAAATTCAGGAGGATATTTAAATTCATAAATATCATCGCAGCATGTTTCGCTTTTTACAGAAAAACCACCTTTGCGGTTGGAAACAAAAAATCCTTTTTTACCGGCTTTATTTGTCGAGTAATAAAAATCGTCGACAGAACTATTAAATGGAAATCCCAAGTTTTGTGGCGCATCAAATGATTTCATCCCACCTTCAGCTTTATAAATATCAAGTCCGCCGATATTGATCTGACCGTTAGAGCTGAAATATAAAAGGCCTTGTGCATCATTATAGAACGGGGTGATCTCATCGCCGGAAGTATTGATCTTGGTTCCGAGGTTCAACGGATTGGAATAATCTTTACCCTTGTTTTGAATTTCGCTATACCAAAGGTCCATTCCTCCACGGCCACCAGATCTGTTGGATGAAAAATAAAGTATCTCTTTTCCTTTAAATGTTCCCACTGCGGGATGAGAAGAAGTATAATCCGGATTGTTCACCTCAGTTACTTCTTTTCCATTTTGCCATTCACCGCTTTCAAATTCGCTTACATAAATTTTGCAGATCATCACCAATGAATCATTGGGCTTGCATTCTGTGTAATAAAATCTTTTACCGTCGCCCGAATAAGCGCCGTTGCCTGTATGTGCATCACCTTTATTAAACGGGGCTGCAATTTCTTTTGATTTACCCCAGTTTTCACCATCACTTACCGATTCGAATATTCTCGCTTTCAATTCTGTTTTTTGCTGAGCATTTAATTCGATCACATTCTCAGAAACAAGAGAAGCATAGGTTAAATTATTATCGGGATTATATTTCGGCGAAAAATCAGTGTAGTTATTATTTACGTTGCTGCCGAGGTGTTCAATATTAACGATGGTTGGTGTTTGAGCCAGCAATATTGCAAGGTCACAACCTTTATCTTCATTTTTCGACTGGCGTTTTAATTGTGTGGCCAGCGGGCCTTTTAATTTGCTATTCTTGCTTACCGCTTTAAACGCTTCTTTTGCTTCAGCGTATTTCGCATTTGCCTTCAGGCACATTGCATAATAAAATCCAGCTTCAGGATACATGTCTTTTGATTTTCCTGCATCCATTGCGGTTTTATACCATTTCTCGCCGTCTTTATAATTGCGGGCGAGATAATATGCTCTTGCCAATTTATATGCTGCTTCCTGTGTAGCATCATCATCATAAGCAAGTTTATAAATATCCTGTGCATTATAATAACTGCCGGCCGACATTAATGCGTCGCCGTACATTATTTTGCGTGTGTAATTCATTTTTTCTACTTCAGGATCGGCTGTTTGGGAAAATAATGATCCTGCGCAGAGAACTATTGTTAGAATTGCAACTAATTTTTTCATACTATATTTTCTTTATCTATGAGTATAAATTTTGATTCACTGGGATTAATATCTTGGACAAGGCATGACATAATGTTTTGGAATTACAGGTAGGATACAACCGGTATAAACCAAAGATATTTCGAAGCCGCCTTTTCCACCACTTGCTTCTTTTAATGTTGAGGTATTGATATCGTATGTTGCGCCGAAGCGGAAATTTTTATAATCCATTCCCAAACCGGCAATTACTGCATCATCCACCCTGTAATGTGCACCGAGGAAAAATGTTGCAGGAAAACTTGCGCTGTTTAAAAAATAACCAAAATCAGCACCAGCAACAATTTCTTTTGCACCCGACTGAGTTTGAAACAGGAACGAAGGAATAAATCCTATTTTCTGATTGAAGGTAAATCCTGCTTTCAGGTGACCTACCATTCTTGAACCTAATTTATTTTCTTCATCACCCAAAAAACTTTCTTTTGGAGAAACAAGGTTGAACATGGCAAACCCGCCGGTGATATTAAATGCCGGTGATACCACATTATGATAAACTAAACCGGAGCTCATATTAAACCTGGTAATATTATCGCCGAAATTTTCAAACGAAGGGAGTTGTGTATCAAATTCATCCCCTGTCCATTGGATCGGCCATTTCAATGCATTGAATTCAAGTGATTTTTGCATCATACCGCCCTGAACCGCGATGGATAAATTATGATCTGTGCGGCCCATTCCGATCACATAGGCAACTGAACCCATTGCAGAAAGGTTGGTTAAATTTCCATCTCCGGAAACATCATTATATAGTAATAGTCCTCCAGCAAGTTTGCTGTAGTTTCCAACTTTCGCTATCGGCATGTCAAAGAATGCTTCGTATGTTACATAAGGAGTTGTAACACTAGCCCATTGATTGCGGTAGGTCAAACCTGCTCTCCAGTCACAGGCATTCACTCCTGTAAGTGCAGGATTTAATGCGAGTGGCGCAGCGTTGTATTGCGAGAAGTGAATATCCTGCGCCCTGAGCACACCTACTGCCATAAATGCAGCTAAAAACGTGAGTTTGTAAATTTTCATCATTGGTTATTTTTTTCTTAATAAACTAAATGTTGGTTTATAAATATGTCAATTTCTAATTCCCGAAAGATGATGATACTGCGGTCATTTTTTCACATATTATCTTTTCCCGTCATCCCCGCTAAAGTATCATTTGTTTTAAATTGTTTTCTGCCCGGCGGCTAAAAATACTAAATGAATTTAATTTTTTCTTTTTGATAAAAGTTATCAATCCCGGTCAATCCTTGTTTTATCTAACTAGTGTAAAATTTCCCTGCTGTGTAAAGCTTACGCCGTTCATATCGGTATAATTCAATAAATAAACATAGGCACCCATCGGCTGGATATCGCCTTCAAAATCGCCGTTCCAGGAATTGGTAAAATCATTTGATTCAAATATTTTTTCTCCCCATCTGTTATAAAGCTGGAGGGTGAAAGCTGTAAGCTGCCCTCTTACGATGATAGTAAACCCATCGTTCACACCATCACTGTTTGGTGAGAATGCTGTTGGAACACCAACCATTGCGTCATCGCTCACAAATACGGTCATCTGATCAATAAACTCGCAACCAATTGCAGTAGTGACAGTAACAGTGTAAGTTGTTGTGGCAAGAGGATTTGCAAGTGTATTCGGGTCATTAGGATCACTGAGACCATCAGTTGGCGACCATGAGTAGGCTACCCCACCCGAAGCATCAAGCGTTGCCGTTTCGCCAAAGAATATGGTAGTATCAGCACCGGCATCGGCTGTTGGCGACTGGATATCGACAAAGACTTCGGCGGTGTTTACACATGAAGCGAGGGTTCCTTCAACAGTATAAGTAGTAGGCACCGTTGGAAAGGCATCGGTTATGTCGGAAGTGGGGTCGCTCAGCGTTTCGTCTGGCGTCCATACATAGCTATCGGCACCAGTAACGGTAAGGACCGCACCATCATCGGGACAAATCATTGTATCGGCAGAAACAACAAGAGGCAACACATCATAAATATAAATCACAAGGCTGTCACCCACACCGGCAATACAGCCAAGGTCAACTGTAATGATTATTGTTTCAACGCCCTCATCAATTCCATCTTCATCGGCAATAATCGGGATCTCAATTAAGGTATCACCAGGATAAAAGATCAATTCATCAGGAATATCAAAGTAATCGGTTATTTCAGTTGCTGTTCCATTTATATCCAGAGTAACTATGAAAGTATCTATAGGTGCAAACGAGAGTGAAAAAGTTAATAGACCTTCGTTACAACCTTCTATCACATCGGGATAACCGGTGATCTCCGTTTCATAGGTAAGTGTAACACCAGGGCTGCTGAGTGAACCGGCTTCGATGAATACACCTGAATCCAAAGCATCATCAAGGTCGTCGGCAATTGCTATTTTAAGATGGTAGGTTTCGCAGGGGATCACATTTCTCTTGGCTTCAAGCACTGTGGTAAAGCCATCGTACTGAATATAGTAAGGATCGGAGAAGAAAGGCTCATCCCATCCTGCACCATTGATGTTATAATATTCACTGTTGGTGACATCATTGACATTATTGATGGAAACAACAGTAGCTGTTCCGGGGATGAGGGCCATATTTTCTGAACCTGTAATTCCGGGACCGCTGATATAGAATGCAAACACATCGTTGAATGAGCCAACATATTCCAGATATTCTTCCGATCCGAAGGAATAATTAAACCGGATGGTATCAGAAGTTACAGTAAGATCAAATTCAAGCACGCAAGCATCATTGGTTCCAAGAACCCCGGGTATCATGTCGAGATCAAAATCACCTGGAGCACCAAGGTTTGTTGAGGCAGCACTGGTATTATTCGGTCCCACTGCATTTGCCACATTTCCGCTGGTCAATAGAATTCCGCTGGTAATTCCTACATTGCAATCAATACAATCGAAGAAGCCAAATGCACCTGGCTGACAGTCGCTGGTGACACCGGCGATGGTAACGCCTTCCCCTACAAGTGCTTCAGCAAGATCTTCGGCAGAAGGGCTATCATCAACTTCTAACTGGGCAATAGCGGTAGTGTTTATTAATACGAGGCAAATTGCCAAAAACGCATATTTGAGGAGGTTGCGTAAAGTTGGTATCATTAAAAAAAGATTTTATTATTAACCCTTAAAATTACAATCAAACTTACAATTTTTTTTATATAATCACCTAATAACCATGAGAAAATGTGAACTGATTATGACCGAAAGATGACGCTTTCGGAATTGCTCATGTGGAAGAAAGGGAATTATTTTAAACCTGCTGTGTGCGTTTCGAGATTCTCCACAAAATAAACATCATTCCCAGCCCGAAAATAATGAAAATTACAGAAATGAATGTCGCCTGTGTGGCTTCGATCCCCATAAAACTCAAAACGTTGTTCACCCGTATCTTTTCAATAATAAATCTTTCTATTCCTGCAAAAACAACGTACAAGGCGAGCAACATTCCTGGTATTCGAATTCTTTTTCTCAGGAACCATAAAATCCCGAATATGATGACCGACATTATTATTTCATAAAGCGGTGTTGGAAAAACCGGAACTGGTAATTGTCCGCACCAGTCGCCCTGGCAACCTTTAACATAACTGCCTTCGCCATTTACGTTGTGCGCATAATTTTGTGCCACCCATGAACGCGGAATAAATGGCGGCGCTTTAAAATTAATTGCCGGGACAGTGTTCAAAGAATCAAATTCAAATTCATAATAGTTGGCATTTAATTGCAGTGTTTTTTCATATTCACCGGGCTGAGCCAACGTAATTGTTGCATCGGCTTGTGAAATATAAGCGCTGTTCAATACACCCCAGTCGCCATCACCGGCAACCTGGCAGCCTATTCTTCCAACCGCATATGCCAATATCAATGCAGGAGCAACAGCATCACCTAAATGCAAAACGTTGATCTTCTTTTTTCTTGCATAAATAATTACAGCGAGTGCACCGAGCAACAATCCACCATAAATAGTTAACCCATTAAAAAAATTTCCCAGGGGATCTTTAATAAAATCTCTCCATCCATTGGGTTCTTCAAAATTGGAAAATATTTTAGCGCCTAATATTCCAAATATTGCGGCAATCATAACAATATCACCCAACCTGTGATGCGGATAAACATCAATGGTGCGCTCCTCCGGTTTTGGAAGGCGTTGTTTCTTTTTCTCGCGGAATTTTAAATAAGCCAATCCCGCTGCACCGAGTATCCCTCCTATGATATTTCCCTCTGAAGAAAAAATAAAATGCTGTGGGTTATCATTAAATGTAGACCACTCGGCGATCATCCCTCCCAGTTTAAACCCGATAAGAAATCCGACAACGGCATTAAATATCAGCTCGCCGGAAGAAGCAGGTTCGCCAACCATAATTTTTTCTTTTATGGGTTTAAATATTCCCTGTTTTTCCTTTCGTTTTAATTCCCTGTATAATACCCATCCGGCAACAAGGAACGCCATTCCAACAAAAAAGCCAAAAGAGAATATGGGAAATTCCCAGTTCTTATTAAATAAATCGTTGAATAATTCGGCAAGCGTTGCGTAAGATCTAAGAATAACCATTATTTATTTTTTCTATTTACGGAATTATCAAAAATTTATCTCCTGATGTATAAATGTTGTTGCAACTTCATCATGAATTTCCCCTGCTACCATATCGCCCTCAGCATTTACTTCATACAGGGTAACAAATACTTTTTCATTCACAAGCAGCGGGTCATAAGCGGTTTTCACTTTAATATAATTGTCGGTAAATCCATACATAAATTCACCATCTGTCTCTTCTTCAAATAAAACAACTCTTTTTGTTCCGGTAAACTGATTGTAAAAATATCTTCGCTTTTTTTCAGAGAGATTCCTCAACTGGGTTGTTCGTTGTTGCCTGATATTTTGAGGAACAACACCCGGTAATTCAATTGCGTGCGTGTTTGCCCTTTCACTATAGGTGAAAACGTGGAGGTAGGAAATATCCAATTCATTTAAAAAATTATAGGTCTCAAGAAAATCTTCATGCGTTTCTCCAGGGAAACCTGTAATAACGTCAACACCAATGCAACAATGCGGCATTGATGTTTTGATTTTTTCTATACGATCAGCATAAAGCTCACGCAAATACCTGCGACGCATCAGCCTTAAAATTTTATTGGATCCGCTTTGTAAAGGAATATGAAAATGCGGTGCAAATCTTTTTGAGCTGCTGACAAATTCAATAATTTCCGGCGATAATAAATTTGGCTCTATTGAAGATATCCTGAACCGCCCGATATTTTCTATTTTATCTAATTCGCTGATAAGTTCAAAAAATGTTTCTTCATTTTCTGCAGAACTCAATTTTCCAAAGTCACCGATATTTACGCCGGTGAGCACAATTTCGGAAACTCCCTGCCGGGCAATATCCTGCACGTTGCTTATCACATTTTCAATGGTATTGCTTCTGCTTCCTCCGCGGGCAAGTGGTATAGTGCAAAACGAACAGGAATAATCACAACCATCCTGAACCTTCAAAAAAGTCCTGGTGCGTTCACCCATCGAATAAGCGGCATTGAAAATATTTACTTCAGCAATATCACCCGAAATGAATTTTCCCTTTTTTGCTACCGATGTTTTCTCACTGAGTTCATTAATATGTTTTACGAGATTGAATTTTTCCGCAGCACCCAACACCAGGTCCACACCCTCCATATTTGCAATTTCCTCTGGCTTCAACTGGGCGTAGCAGCCAACAATTATGACCTTTGCCATTGGCGATTTTTTCAATGCCTGCTGAACAACCTTCCTGCATTTTTTATCGGCATGATCGGTTACCGAACAGGTATTGATAACATAAAAATCCGCTGCGTTGTGGAAGGGTTTTATAGCATAACCTTCCTCTTTCATCAACCTTGACAATGTCGATGATTCAGAATAATTGAGCTTGCATCCGAGTGTATAAAATGCGACAGAACCCCTTTCCATGCGCTGCAAAACTAATTAATAAGCGAGTAACAAACCTGCGAAATATCGATTTAGCCTTGATCAATCGCAGTCGTCGAAGGGCGAGCTGATATTTCCATCGGCATAATAGCCGCCAAACCCATTTTCAATCCTCACGTTGCAAAGGGTGATAAAATAATCGCCGCCCGATAATTTTTCGACGTATACCGTATCGTCACCATGTGCAGAAAGATCGCTGAAATCGGGTAGTGTCTCAGTTTGAAAAGTTTATAAATTATGGGGTTAGCCATTCGTCATCTGGCTTCGAAA
>JBIOHA010000048.1:0-13134 GCA_044448625.1 Chitinophagales bacterium
AAACAATGGCATATAAAATAAAAATATTATTGATTGCCTTAATTGTTCCGGTTGCCCTGTTCTCACAAACCCAGCAATTCTCTCTGCAGCAGGCATTGGATTACGGAATCAATAATAACCCGCTTGTAAAATCTGCCGGCCTCGATGTGCAAAATGCACATGTTACGGTAAACAACAGGATATCATCAGGACTACCGCAGGTGGACATCAGTGTTGACTATCAGAATTTTTTCCAGTTGCCTACCTCACTTATCCCTGCAGAATTTTTTCCTGATGGTGAACCCGGCGAGTTCATTCCTGTCCAATTCGGAACTGAGCAAAATTTAACTGCCGGAATATCAGCTTCTCAATTAATATTCAACGGCGCATGGTTTGTTGGAATAAGTGCAGCAAAAGAATATGTTAGTTTGGTTACCTCTCAAAAAGAACTTACTGAGAATGAAGTGAAGAAAAATGTGGAGTTTGCTTATTACTCTGTTCTTGTGGGAAAGGAATTTGAAAAATTGCTGCAAAAGAATATTACCAATTTATCGAAAGTGCAGTTTGAGATCAGTGAAATGCATAAGCAGGGTTTTGTTGAACAAATAGATGTTGACAGGCTTACCATCAGTAAAACAACCCTTGATGGTCAACTGCAAAATGCAAAAAGGCAAACAGTGCTCGCTACCAATTTATTAAAATATTCAATAGGCCTCGATATGAATACTGCTATCGAATTAACAGATTCGTTGAATATGATGAATAGAAATGTCGCTCTTAATCCTTCTGATCAGAATTATCTTACACGGCCAGAATTTAATATTCTAAATAAAACAATCACTTTAAACGAATTCAATGTGCGGCTGAATAAAGCGATGTATTTACCCACCCTTGCCTTATATGCTACATATTCCGAAAATGCCCAAAGAAACAGTTTTAACTTTTTTGATGGCAGTGAACCTTGGTTTGAAACGGGACTAGTTGGTGTAAAAATGCAGATACCGGTATTCTCAGGATTTCAACGCAAAACAACATTACAGGCTGCACAGATCGGATTGGAAAAAGCCCAACTTGACCTGACTAACGCAACCCAGGGAATAATGCTCGAAATTGAAACGGCAAAGACAAATTATTTAAACGCTCAAACGGATCTCGAAACTCAAAATAAAAATATTGAACTGGCTCAAAAAATTTATGATACCGCTTTAATTAAATATCGCGAAGGTGTTGGATCGAGCATTGAATTAAATAATGCTGAAAGCACTTTGTATATGGCGCAGGGAAATTATATTAATGCGCTGTTCAATTTACTGAATGCACAAATCAATTTAAATAAATCATTAGGTTATTATTAAATCAATTTATATGAAAAAGACCCTATTATATTTAACAGTAATTGTTTTTCTGGCTTCATGCGGTGCAGCAAAAACTGACGACAAACAGGCAGAACTGGATAAACTAAAAAAAGAAAGATCAGCACTGGATGAAAAAATTAAGACGCTTGAAGAGCAGATCAAAGCGGTAGGTGGTGATACCATTGAAACCAAAAAAGAATTGGTAACGGTGGCAACAATAGTTGAAGCGCCATTTACAAGTTATATCGACCTGCAGGCAAAAGTGGATGCTGATCAAAATGTTACGGTTACCGCTCAAATGCCGGGAACAGTGCAGAGAATTTATGTTACCGAAGGACAAAATGTTTCTGCAGGATCAACACTTGCTGAACTTGACAATGATGCCGCAAGTAAACAATTGCAGACACTCGAATCGCAGCTTTCTTTTGCAAAGGATATTTACGCAAAACAAAAATCATTGTGGGATCAGAAGATCGGAACTGAGGTTCAATATCTGTCGGCAAAAAATAATGTTGAAACACTAGAGAAACAATTGGATGCTGCTAAGGAGCAACTTGAAATGTCGAAATTAGTTTCACCCATCAGCGGTGTAGTAGATAATGTAGATATTAAGGTGGGCCAAATCGCTTCACCGGGATTTAATGGAATTAGAGTAGTAAATACCTCGAGCTTAAAAGTGAAAGGTGAAGTGAGTGAAGCATATTCTGCCTATGTTCAAAACGGCGATAAAGTAAAATTATATTTCCCTGATCTTGACCAGGAAGTTGAATCCAAGATCACATTTGTTTCAAAGGTTATCAATCCACAAACAAGAACATTTACTGCAGAATCAAAGATTGCCAGCGGTAATACTTTCAAACCGAACATGATCGTAATTATGAAGATCGCTGATTATGAAAACAACAAAGCGATTTCAGTTGATGTGAACATGGTCCAAAAATCAAGTGATGCAAGTTATGTTTATGTTGCTGCATGGGAAGGTGGTAAAAATATTGCCCAAAGGAGAACTGTTACAGTGGGGAAAATATATGGTGGCCGTGCTGAGATCACTTCAGGCTTAAAGGCAGGTGATAAAATAGTGGCATCGGGATATTCCAATCTTGTTAACGGACAGGAGATAAAGTTTTGAAAATTAATTAAAATTTGGTGATTATCTAAAATTGTCAAAATTGAAAACATGGATATGATCATCTGGATAAATTTTGCCTGCCTGCCGCAGGCGGGCTCAATTTCATATGATTTTGTTCAATTATTAAATCAAAATACATGAAGGACGTATTCAAAGAGTTTAAGCCAAGTAGTTGGGTTATAGATAATAAAACAACTATTTATATAGTAACGGTGATGCTTACGATTATGGGACTGGTTTCCTATAATAATTTGCCAAAGGAATTATATCCCGACATCACCATGCCTACGGTATATGTTTCCACTATCTATCCGGGATCTTCTCCCGCCGATATGGAAAACCTTATCACAAAACAATTAGAAAAAGAAATAAAGGGAATTAATGGTGTAAATAAAATGACATCTAATTCTGTCCAGGATTTTTGTAATGTTCAGGTGGAATTTAATTCTAATGTTGATATCAATGATGCCTACGACAGGGTTAAAGAAGCGGTGGATAAAGCCAAACCTTTTTTGCCTGGCGATATTCCTGCCGGTTTGGGTCCGAATGTAGCAAAAGTTGAATTTTCTGAGTTCCCGATCTTATCAGTAAATATTGCCGGCGATTATGATCTCGCCACGATAAAAAGATATGCAGATCTTGTTCAGGATGGTCTGGAAGAACTTCCTGAAATAAGCAAAGCAACAATGATCGGTGCACCGGAAAGGGAAATTCAGATCAATGTCGACATGTATAAAATGCAGGCTGCAAATATCACTTTATATGATATTCAGACTGCTATACGCATGGAGAATATGGTTATTTCAGGAGGTTCGATGAAAGTGGATGAAATGCGCAGGAGTATAACAGTGAGTGGCCAGTTCGATAATGTTGAGCAGATAAAGAATCTCACCGTTAACAATATGAATAATGCGCCAATTTATCTGAAAGATATTGCGGAAGTAAAAGATGATTTTAAAGAACTTGAAAGCTATGCAAGGCTGGAAGGAAAAAAAGTAATTACATTGAACGTGGTGAAAAAAAGCGGTGAAAATTTAATTGCTGCTTCCGATCACGTCCATGAGTTACTTGATAAAATGGAAAAGACCGATTTACCAACGGATCTCGAAGTAACGGTAACCGGCGACTCATCAACAACTACAAGAACACAATTAGCAGATCTTATCAATACAATTATTATCGGCTTTATTCTGGTAACATTGGTGCTGATGTTTTTTATGGGTGCAACAGATGCGATGTTTGTGGGATTATCAGTTCCACTCTCCATGTTCATTGCATTTATTGTTTTGAGTTTTATGGGATGGAGCATGAACGTGATCGTATTATTCGGATTTTTGCTCGGGTTGGGAATTGTAGTGGATGACGCAATCGTGGTAATTGAAAATACACATAGGATCTTTGCCAACGGAAAAGTGCCAATTAAATTAGCTGCAAAAACAGCAGCAGGTGAAGTATTTCTCCCGGTATTGGCAGGAACATTAACCACGCTTGCGCCATTCTTCCCTTTAATTTTCTGGCCCGGTGTTATTGGAGGATTCATGCATTATCTTCCTGTTACATTAATTATTACATTAACGGCTTCATTGCTGGTGGCATATTTATTTAATCCGGTTTTTGCTGTCACCTTTATGAAACCGCATAATGAAAATGAAAAGCCAAACAGGAGAAGACAATTAATTTATTCTGTGATATTTATTGCAGTAGGATTATTATTCAACCTCGGTGGAAATAAATTATTCGGAAATATTTTGCTCACCTTTGTTGCTGTATTCTGGTTTTATCAATTTATATTGATAAGAGCAATACGATGGTTCCAGAAAAAAGGATGGCCCTCATTTCAAAATCGCTATGCTACGTTTTTAAGATGGACATTACATCACCCAAAAACATTGTTGCTTGGAGTTATAGCAACATTTATAATAGCTATTGCTTCCATTATAATCAGCAAGCCGGGACTTGAACAGTTTCCATCCGGTGATCCTAATTTCATCTTTGCCTATGTAGTTATGCCTGCAGGTACCGACCAGCAAACTACTGATAGCGTAACACAAATTGTTGAAAAGAAAATTTATGGTGTTATTGGTGAGGAAAATCCTTTAGTTGAATCTGTTATTTCAAATGTTACCATCGGCGCAAATGAAGATCCGTTTGACCAAAGCGCCTATTCAAATAAAGGAAAAGTAACGGTTGCATTTATCGAAAGCACAAAAAGAAGAACACAAAAAACAGAACCGTATTTAAATAAAATAAGAGAAGCTGTTCAGGGAATTCCCGGTGCAGAGATTACTGTTGGTGTTGAGCAAAACGGACCACCTCAGGCAAAACCAATTAATATTCAGATCAGTGGTGACAATTTTGAAGAATTAATTGCAACAAGTAATAATGTTAAACGATTCCTCGACTCTTTAAAATTGGATGGCGTTGAAGAATTAAAACTCGATCTCCAGGCAAATAAACCGGAAATAACAATAGATCTCGACCGAGAAAGAATGAACAGGGAGGGAATTTCCACCGGGCAGGTAGGAAGTGAGATCAGGTCGGCAGTTTATGGGAATGAAGCCAGTAAATTTAAAGATGGCAACGACGATTATCCGATAATGATCCGCTATGATGAAATGCAAAGGAAAGATATCGACCAGCTTAAAAATTTAAAGATCACTTATCGTGATATGATGAGCGGTCAAATTCGCCAAATTCCTTTGAGTGCATTCGCCGATATTCAATATTCAACTACTTATACAGGAATAAAAAGAATTGACCAGAAACGCGTGATCACCATTTCTTCAAATTTATTAGCCGGATATGAAAGCCAGCAATATACATTGATGGATAAAATAAAAACAACATTGGCTGAATATCCAACCCCTGAAGGTGTAACAATTGGTTTTGAAAGTGCGAGCCAGGAAATTGAAGATACAATTGCATTTTTAGGAATTGCTGGTTTAACTGCCTTGTTTTTAATTATCATCATCCTTGTAACACAGTTCAATTCAATTTCAAAACCACTCATCATTTTTGTTGAAGTGTTTTTCAGCATTTTCGGTGTGTTGCTCGGCTATGGAATTTTTGGAATGGATCTTTCAGCGGTAATGACAGGTGTTGGTATTATCGCATTACTTGGAATTGTTGTGCGAAACGGAATTCTACTTGTTGAATTTACCGACATGCTTATTGCCCAGGGGGTTAAACTTGAAGAAGCAGTGGTTGAAGCAGCCCGCATCAGGATGACTCCTGTAGTGTTAACAGCTACTGCAACAATTTTAGGAATGATTCCATTGGCAGTTGGATTAAATATCGACTTCATCGGTTTATTCACGCATTTCAAACCCGATATCTGGTTTGGCGGTGAGAACGTTATTTTCTGGGGGCCATTAGCATGGACAATTGTATTCGGATTAGCATATGCAACATTTATTACTTTGCTTGTTGTTCCTGTAATGTATTTAGCAAATGAAAGATTTAAAGTATGGTTGTTCAGAATTTTAGGATGGAAAGTTAAAGATGATGAAGTTACCGGTGCGGTAATTCCAGGATTGATGGATAAGGAATTTGAGAAGTAATTACTGATGATGCTGGGATAAATGGTGTTGCTTAGTGGACGGTTTTTTATTGGACGGGAAGACGGTAAGACGGAAAGAAAGTCACCGAATCTTCCCGGCTTCCCGGCTATTTGAAATATAGTCGTTAATTTATTTTAGCAGACTTTAATTGGTTTTGTATTGGACGGGAAGACTGTAAGACGGAAAGAAGCGGAAAGAAACTTACCGAATCTTCCCGGCTTCCCGACTTCCCGGCTATTTGAAATATAATTCAATCATTCTGCTGTAATTTTACAAAATGCGGTTTTTTATTCTTTTTGTTTTTACGATCTGCAGCATCATGCTCCCTGCTCAAACCGCTTTTTCAATTTATGATACTTCCAATTCAGAAATTCCTGATCAGCTTATCAATGTTATTCATATCGATCAAAATAAAACAAAATGGATAGGCACACAGAATGGTCTGGTAAAGATCGACTCGTTAAATAATTGGACCCTTTTTAATAAAGACAATTCAGGATTGCCGGACAATGATATTCGTGCAATTTTTTATGATATGTCGGATACAACATTATGGATCGGTACTTTTACAAAGGGTCTGGTAAAATATCATGATACCTGGACAACATACGACCCTGATAATTCAATGATTCCCGATTACCATGTGCGGGCAATCAACAAGGATATAAATGATACTATGTGGATCGGCACATTAGGCGGTCTGGCCAAATGGGACGGAGATACTTTTTGGATGACTTATAATCCGGATAATTCCAACTTACATTCCCCGAATATCACCGATATTTTAATTGATGAAAACGACATTAAATTTTTAGGTACGATCAATGGCGGTTTATCTACTTATGATCATGGAACAATTAATTATTACCGCACCGAAAATTCTGGTATTGGTGATAATACTGTTTTATCGATTGCCGAAGATGATGCAGGAAACAAATGGCTGGCAACTTCTTTTGGCGGATTAAACATTTATACTCCCGCCGGCGAATTTTTGAAATTCAATCCGCTTACTTCGGATATTACTGATTGGTCTGTAAATGACGTTACCCTTGATAAGAATGATGTTGGCATATTGGCAATGAGCTCAACAGGCGTGAATATTTTTGATAATGTAAACTGGGAAATTTTTAATAAAGATAATTCTGAGTTGCCGGAAGATTTTTTAACTTCTGTTGCCATAGATGACGAAAATAGAATTTGGATCGGAACAGGGAATTCAGGACTGGTTGTTTTTGACAGGTCGTTGCTTGATGCAGTCATTGATGAAAAGGCGATCCGGTTCTCTGTATTTCCAAACCCGACATCAAAATATTTGATTGTGTCAGGAGAAGTATCCGGATCTCAATTAGAAATATATAACCTTAATGGAGAACAAATACGATTTCAAATTATAACTGCTAACGCTACAATTTTAAATATCAATGATCTTCAAACTGGTAACTATTTTATTAGGATCACTTCGGAAAAAACTACATGCACAAAACATTTAATTGTGATCAACTGATCAGTTGATCTCTCTGATCATTGTAGCAATACAATTATTTTCATCAATGATCAATCCGTTTTGAATAGTGAGCACGGTATAGTCAACGGTAAGAACCGAATCTTCCAGTGAACCTGATCCACTGAATTCATAAAAGATATCTGGATAAGAAGAAATATAAAAATCCTGGATAGGGATTACGATCTTCATTCCGGTAACTATCGCAGCTACTTCCATTCCGGTTTCATATAAACCTGGAAAACCAAATATGATATCGCTGTAGTCGGCAGATTTATAAACCGGGATCTCATAATCAGATAATGTGGCATCGCAGGCATCAGTAACATGATAATTTCCGATGTATTCATCGCGGACATCATACTCAGGTATCTCATTTCTTTTGCAGGCGGTAAACAATACTGGAGTGATCAACAGACCTAGTAAAAAATTTTTCATAATTGGTTTTTCCCTCACAAACCCAACATCATGCCAACAAATTGCATGAAGGAGGATCAATTGGTAACTTTGAGAAAATTTAAATATGCTTGCCGAAGCAAAGAATATTTCAAAAGAGGCATTTTCGAAAGCAATATTGCAGGGCATCCCCGCTGAATTGCCTGAACTGAAGCCCTATGATCTTTTAATTAATCACGCTCCCAGGAGGAAGGATATATTAAATAGGGATGAAAAGATGCTGGCTGTAAAAAATGCCCTGCGTTATTTCCCTGCCAGCTTCCATTCAATACTTGCAAAAGAATTTGCCGAAGAGTTAACAACCTATGGCAGAATATATATGCACCGGTTTCGTCCCGACTATGAAATAAAATCAAAACATTTTTCTGATTACCCGCATAGATGTAAACAGGCGGCCTGTATTATGCTGATGTTGCAGAACAATCTCGATAAAGCAGTTGCTCAGCATCCTCATGAACTAATTACGTATGGTGGTAATGGTGCAGTATTTCAAAACTGGGCCCAGTATTTAATTGCGATGAAATATCTCGCAACAATGACCGATGAGCAAACACTGGTTTTATATTCCGGTCACCCTATGGGATTATTTCCTTCGCATAAAAAAGCACCAAGAGTTGTTGTAACAAATGGAATGATGATACCGAATTATTCAAAGCAGGATGACTATGAAAAATTTAATGCTTTGGGTGTAACACAATACGGACAAATGACGGCCGGTTCGTTCATGTATATCGGCCCACAGGGAATTGTTCATGGAACTAATATTACCGTTTTAAATGCTGCAAGAAAAATTGATAAAAATGCAGTTGATTGTTCCGGTAAAATTTTTATTACTGCGGGTTTAGGTGGAATGAGCGGAGCACAACCAAAAGCAACAGTAATTGCAAAAGGAATTTGTGTTGTGGCCGAGGTAAATGAAAAAGCATTAAATACAAGATTTGAGCAGGGTTGGGTGGATGAAATATTTGATGACATAAATATTTTAATTGAAAGGATGGAAACTGCAAGAAAAAATAAAGAAGCAGTTTCACTGGCGTATAATGGAAATATTGTTGACCTGCTTGAAAAGATTGCCGATAAAAAAATTAAAATAGAAATTGGCAGCGACCAAACCTCATTACATAACCCATTTGCAGGTGGATATTATCCCGTTGGGTTATCTTATGCCGAATCAAATAAAATGATGGCTGATGATCCTGAATTATTTAAACAAAAAGTATATGCAAGTTTAAGACGGCATATTGCAGCAATAAATAAACTTACAGCAAACGGGATGTATTTTTTCGATTATGGCAATGCGTTTTTATTGGAAGCTTCGCGGGCAGGAGCAGAAATTTTGGATAGCAAAGGTGAATTTATTTATAAAAGTTATGTGCAGGATATTTTAGGTCCGATGTGTTTCGATTTTGGATTCGGGCCATTCAGATGGGTATGCTGCAGCAATGATGAAAAAGATTTGATGATAACTGATGAAATTGCAACAAAGGTCCTGGAAGAAATTTATGACACGGCTCCCGATGAAATTAAATTGCAACTTTCGGATAATATAAATTGGATCAGAGCAGCCATGAAAAATAAAATGGTTGTCGGCAGCCAGGCAAGGATCTTATATGCTGATGCTGAAGGAAGGATCAAGATCGCGAAAGCTTTTAACGATGCAATAAGATCAGGAAAAATTTCAGCGCCTGTTGTTTTAGGAAGAGATCATCACGATGTTAGTGGAACCGATTCTCCTTATCGGGAAACATCAAATATTTATGATGGCAGTAAATTCACTGCTGATATGGCAATACAAAATGTTATTGGCGATTCCTTTCGGGGAGCAACTTGGGTGAGTATTCACAACGGTGGTGGCGTTGGATGGGGAGAAGTGATTAATGGTGGATTTGGAATGGTACTCGATGGAACTTCAGAGGCAGAAGAAAATTTAAACCAAATGTTATTTTGGGATGTGAATAATGGAATAGCAAGAAGGGCATGGGCGAGAAATGAGGAAGCGTTGTTTGCTATTAAAAGAGAGATGGACAGAACATCCGCATTAAAAGTAACGATGCCTGAACCGGTGGATGAAAATGAGCTGAAAAATTTATTTTGAATCGAATATTATCTTTACAAACATGCGATTCCCACCCAACCTCAAATATTTTATTGTTCTCATCCTGGCGATGGGAGCAGTTGCTGTTGGGACCATATATTTACCCAGGCTAATTCCTAATATCGGCGAGATATTTATCGGGATGATAAGTATAGGAATGTTAGTAGGTGTATTTTTTGTGATTGTAAAACCATTTTTTACTTTTTTGTATGCAAGGGCTGATGGAATATTTGAGGTGTACATGGATAAAAGTGAAAAAGGGTTTCACATTTTTTCTTACCATATAAATTCGGGTGGGGAATCATCAATGGCCGACACACGCGACATACAACATTATTTTATTCTAATTGAAACAGGAAAGGTCTATTTCAAACGAATGTTTAGCCATTCAATGGAGCCGGCTACAGGAAGAAGTGGCTGGGGAGATTTTTATGGATTTGAGCAATCAGTTTTAGGGAGTGCTCAATTGACATTGTCAATGCATAAATTGTCAGCAAAATCAAATATGGATCTGCAATTGGGAAGAAACATCAAATCGTTTGGTGAAGATGGATACGAGATACAGCAAGACGAATATATTATCACGATAAAAAAATATTCAAATGTTGCCGACGAAGGATATCGGGTTGTTTGGTCAAACAGACACAATGAAAGAATTGTATGGAAGAAGCGGATTTAATTTTTCCGCCTCAAAACAGCTACCCTTGACTCAAATGATTCCATTCCCTCCACCTTTTCTTCCAAATGCATGAACCGTGAATTTAATTCTTCAGAATGTGGTTCTGATTTTTGTGTCAGCAAATTGAAATAATAAAATTTAGACCACATCAGGCACTTTAATTTATTTTTATTTTCATCCCACATTTTGAATTCCACGAGAATTTCTTTTTCCCCCCAGGTCAATATCTGAGATTGAAGAACTACTGTTTCACTTGTAAATGCAGGTTTGAAATAGGCGATCTCATGCTGAACAACTACCCAGCCTGCACCGGTTTTCTGAGAATGCAGGTAAACATTGAAATTGTAAAATTCAAGCAGCTGGTCTTCGCGGGCATTTAAAAAATAATCGATATATTTTGAATTATTCAAATGATTAAAAGGATCGCAGTCAGAGAACCTGACAATGGTTTTGCTTTCTAATAATTTTACACCTTCATTCATCTTTTTTATCCCCATCTTTTTTCGCCCTGCCAGATTTTCTTAATGCATCGTTCAACAAATATTCTATCTGGCCATTTACACTTCTGAAATCATCAGCTGCCCATTGTTCAATGGCTTTGATGGTATCAGGATTGATACGGAGGATCAATGCTTTTTTTTCTTCTTTGGCCATTTTAATTATTCAGTTCTTTGGCTGCTGCAAATTTTCGCATCACGGATGAAAGACCATAATTATCTTTTGTACTGAAAATATAAGTTTTCCCGTTTTTCATTATCATTTCAATATAATCCCTGCCACCCAGAACAATTGAGGTCCGTTTGCGAAATATATCTTTATTATACCCGCTTTTGGTTTTAAGTGATATTAATTTTCGCTCTGCTATTCGCCAGCTTTCCATTTCATTAAAATCAAGCTGAACAAGTTTGGGAACAAATGGAAAATATTTGAATGAAAACCCATAGCGATCAACACCAATCTCCAACTCAGCTTTGAAAATAAAAAAGAACAACGCAAAAAAAATAATTAAACCGGCGGTGATAGTTATCCATAGAAATTGCTCGTTTGCCATTTCACTGCTTTGGGAAATTCCAACACCTACACCAACTGCTATGCTGCCAAAAACAAATAGTGTGATAATAAATACAAATACTTTGTTGAACTGTTGCTTTTCTGAAAAATCCATAACTCATTTGTTAATGATACAATGTGCCGGTATTTACAACAGGGCTTGCAGCTTTATCACTGCAAAGCACTACCAGTAAATTGCTTACCATTGCCGCCTTTTTGTCTTCGTCGAGATCAACTATGCCTTCTTTTTTTAATTTTTCCAGAGCAAGGTGTACCATACCAACGGCACCTTCAACAATTTTTGTTCGGGCAGCTACAACTGCAGTTGCCTGTTGGCGTTGCAACATAGCATGGGCTATTTCTTCTGCATAGGCAAGATGTGTAATTCTTGCTTCAATAACACTTACACCCGCCAGTGATAACCTGTCTTTTAATTCCTTCATTAATTCCTGGTTGATATGTTCACCACCACTTCTCAGTGTAATTTCTTGTGATTCGTCATCTCCAAAATGATCATAGGAATATGTGCCGGCCAAATGCCTGACGGCTGTATCACTCTGAAGCTTGACATATAATTCATAGTTCTCCACTTCAAATTTTGCTTTTGCAGCATCTGTTACCTGCCATATAATTACTGTTCCGATGATGATCGGGTTGCCGAGCCTGTCGTTCACTTTGATCTTGTCGCCTTCCAACGTCCTGGCTTTGAGCGAAACCTTTGCTTTTGAATAAAAAGGATTAGCCCAGTAAAAACCATTATCCATAACGGTTCCTCCATACTTCCCAAACAGGACAAGCACTTTTGAGTCATTTGGATTTACGATAAAGAAACCGATCATTATAAAAAATATTGCAATGAAAAGCAGCGCCCATGCAGGGTGGAAGAAGGTCATCAGGTAGAAATTCCCTGCCAGCATGAGCAGGAATATGAAAAACATTAAAAACCCAGATGAGGGTTTGGTGATTTTATTTACAATCATGGCTTTAAGATTTAGATTTTAATATGATATCACAAAGATATCAGAATGAATTTCACAAAACCAAGAAAATCACAATTTTTTTTCAACCCTTTCTTAGCCACAGATTGCACGGATTAACACGGATGGGAATGGTTGGGATGTTGCCACAGATTACACAGATCAACACAGATGGAGATGGTTGTGATGTTGCCACAGATTACGCAGATTAGCACGGATGGATATGGTTGTGATGTTGCCACAGATTACACAGATCAACACAGATGGAGATGGTTGTGATGTTGACACAGATTACGCAGATTAGCACGGATGGATATGGTTGTGATGTTGCCACAGATTACGCAGATCAACAC